>NZ_JAKMQK010000009.1:0-81288 GCF_025771545.1 Campylobacter sp. IFREMER_LSEM_CL908 | reverse complement strand
AACCAAAACCTGAACCAAAACCTGAACCAAAACCTGAACCAAAACCTGAACATGATAACTCTCAAATAATAGTCAAGCCTATTATAAAAAACAATGCGTATAATACTCAAAATAGCACTATAGGACAAGCATTAAGAAGCATTAGAATGATGGATAACTTAAATGAAAACTATAAAAATTATTTTATTTTACTAGATAATGCAGATAAAAAAATCGTTCAAAGTAGTCTAAAAAGCTTGGAATCAAATGATTATTTATCCAATTCAATCCAATTATTAAACACCTACAGTAATTTCGGACAAAATAACATGCTCTCGACTCTTAATCCAACTTTCATAAATACACCTATGGAGGATATTAGATTAGCTAGTAATACTTATCCGACAAATTTATTATATCAAAGTGATGTAGCCAATTTTAATTTTTATGATAATCAAACATATATCTTCCAAATGGGACCTAGTTTTAAAAAAATATATGGTAATGATTTTCATGGAAGCTCCTATGGACTCAATCTTAGCGTAGGAAAAGAAATTAATTCTTCAATGTTCGCAACGCATTTAAGTACTTCATATTCTAATGTTGATTTTTCAACATCTAATATCAAAACAAAAAACGCAAATTTATCAAGCAATTATATTTTGAATTTAGAAAATTTTAAAATTTTAAGCGGTATTGGCATAGGATTATACTCAAGCAACATGCAAAGATATATACTAAATTCAGATACTTTAAAAGGAACATATAATGGATTGATAACTTCTACCCAATTAGGTGTAGCAAAAGAATTTAGTTATAATAAAAATTTAAATTTAACTCCTTTGATATATTTTAATTACAATTATTTTCAACAAAATGCATTTAGTGAAAGCGGTGGAATTTTTTCAAAATCTTACGATAGCATAAAACACAACAGCACATCTTTAGTTTTAGGGATTACTTCTTCTTATGTATTACCAAATTTAGATGAAAATAAAAATACTATAACAGGTTCTATATTGTATGAAAAAAGATTAACAGGAAAAAAGATAGGCAACAATGCAAATTTTATTGATTTTAAAAATCAAAAATTTAAACAATACTATGATTTAGATACTAACTTACTCAACATTAACCTTGGACTAAATTTCAAACCAAATAAAACATTCTTTTTTGATATAAAATTATTAAATGAAATTTATAAAAATCAATATAATGTTAATTTGGTGTCAAATTTTGGATTTAATTTTTGATTAAACAACTTAAAAAGGAAAAGAATGCAGATTATAAAATCATTTTTTAAAGGAATTGGAAAAACCATTTCTTATATCAACACTTATTTTAAAACCTTTGTGTTTTTATTTATCGTGTTTTTAATCCTTACTCCAAGCGGGGATAATGCCAAACTTTCTAATGCAAACCTAGCTCAAATTAATCTTAAAGGCGAAATTAGCGATGCGAGCAATCTTTTAGAACAAATTTACAAAGCCAAAGACGATAAAGCTATAAAAGGAGTTTTGCTTTTTATAGATAGCCCTGGGGGAGCTTTTGCACCAAGCATGGAAATAGCTTTAGCTATACAAGATCTTAAAGCTAAAAAGCCTGTGGTAGTCTATGCAGGTGGAACTATAGCAAGTGGAAGCTACTTAAGTGCAGTAGGAGCTGATATGATCATCGCTAATCCTGCTAGCTTTGTAGGATCTATTGGGGTAATCATGCAAGGCTTTGAAGTAAGCAATCTTGCACAAAAACTTGGCATAAATGAGCAAACTATCAAAGCAGGAAGTTATAAAGAAGCAGGAACTTTCATGCGTAAATGGAGCGAAGATGAAAAAGACTTTTTGCAAAATTTAGCCAATCAAAGCTATGAACTTTTCACACAATTTGTCGCTAAAAATCGCAAGCTAGACTTAAACCAAACAAGCTCATGGGCTGATGCGAAAGTATTTTTAGCTAATGAGGCTTTAAAATTAAAACTCATTGATAAAATAGGCAATTACGAGCAAGCCAAAAAAGAAGTAGAAAAACTAGCTAAAGTACAAAACCCTATCTGGCAAAAAGAAGATGCCATAGATAAGTTTTTAAAACGATTAGAAGAGCAAAGTGCTAGCTTTTTTGCTAACACTTTGACACAATTTTTCACACAAGTAAGCTCACAAAAAATCTACTAAGATTTAATAATCTCATAAAATCCATAAGTATCATTTTCTAAAAAGCCTTTATATAAAGGCTTTAGCTTTAAATCTAACTTAACATTTTCAAGAGTATTTAAATTCGAGCTTGAAAAAATCAAAAGCATATCTAACTCATCTTTAAAGGCTTTTAAAAAATTCTCCCCACCCTCATACATGATGAGCTTTGCTTTGCTAGGAATGCTTGTAAAAATTTCTCTTTCAGCTACGTTAAATAAAGGAATGTTTGGATCAAAACTTTCTAAATTTTGATGGCTTAGTATGCATAAATTTGGCGCTTTAGTTTGAGCTAACCTTGCATCCAAAATAGGCCTATCATGTCTTATAGTTTCTCCACCCACTACAAGCAAATCAAGCTTTGAACGCAATGTATGGGCATAGGTTCTACTTGCTTTAGAACTTACGATTTTACCATAAGCAGAACCATTCAAAGAAAGGGCTAGTTTAAAAAATTTAAAACTTGATTTTTGCCATTTTAAAAAAGGCTTTAAAAGCTCTTTAGCTCTTTGTTCACAAATTCCCATGTGAACTTTTATGCTTTGATCTTTTAAAAACTCTGCTCCACCACTTGCGAGTTTATGCTCATCTTTAGTGGCGATAAAAACTTCGCTAAAGCCAAGCGTGCTAAAAAGTTTCGCACAAGGTGGGGTTTTACCCTGATGATTACAAGGCTCTAAGCTCACATAAGTACTAGCACCTTTTAACAACCCCTGATGATTTTGACAAATAAACTCATGCAAATCGTTTGCATTTTGGGGTAAATCTAAATTTGGATTAAGCACTTTCAAGGCTTTGCTTACTGCTTCAAGTTCTGCATGAGCCTTACCTGCTTCTTTGTGTGCTTCTATGCTTAAAATTTTACCATTTTTATCTAAGATCACACAGCCTACAGTTGGATTTGGGTAGGTTAAAAGCTGATATTTCCAAGCTTCATCTATGGCTAAATTCATATAAAATTCATGATTCATGTTACTTCCTAAAAAGGTAAAGGTGCAAAAAATACCTTAAGCTTTACATGTTCATCGCAAGCTTTTAAAAAACCTTGTGCTAAAAACTTAATATCTTTAGTTTTTAACTTCTCTCTTAAGTTAAAAGTTCTCTCACATAGAGGATAAATAAGATAAATTTCCTTTATCTCGTATTTATTTGTATAAGCAAACATTTGATACAAATCGCTTTGCGATATGCCATGCTTTTTCTCATCTTCATTATCATCTGGAATTTTCCATTTAGTATCTAAGATCATTTTATTTTCTATATATAAATCAGGCTTTAACATAAAACACTTTTCATCATTTTTTGAGATTAAATACTTTCCACTGCTTTGAGTTTTTACATTTTCACTAGGATTAGCAAGTTTAAACATATAAGCTACATAGTTTTCAAAAAGTTTTTCCATAGGAAAAAGTAAAGCAAAGGCTTCGTTTTTGCCTTTATATTGAGCAAAAGTTTTATTTTGTAAAAATATCTTACACCAAGAAAGTATATTTTCATAATAATCAAAATGTCTTGAAATTTTAAAGTTAAAATCTTTTTCATAATTTATAGAAAATTCTACCTCATCAAGCATTTGCATAGCTTTGATGATTTTAAATTTATTCAAGCTTGTTTTGGATTTTAAAAAATTTAGGGTTGATTTTATCAAGCGATTTGGCGCTATGTCTAAAACAAATTCATCACTACTTGTGAAAAATCTTTCTTTGTGTATTAAATTTGATTTTATATGCTCATTAAAAAGTAATTTTCCTTTTAAAAAAGTTCTGTTTTCTTCGCTACTTACATAAGATCTCATCAAACCTTTTTTATACACACTATCAAATTCATCTAAAAACATCGTGATAAATACTTCAAACAAAGGCATTTTAGCAATTTGTAAAGATGAAATTTGAGATTTTTTAAAAGGGAAATTTTTTAAGGTTGTTAGCATGTTAATTAAAAGATTTTTGGGGTTGAAATTTATCTCTTTTATACTATACCATTTTTTTATTTTAATGTTTTTCACAATTTTATATTCTTGAAAATAGCTAAAATTAGTATATAATTTATTACCATTGCTTATTGTATAGGCATAATTTAACTTGCTCTTTGAAACTTTCAAAGATTTATCTTTTTTTTCTTTATAGCTATCCAAATTTGTGCATTTTGGCAAAATTTCTAAAACACCGCTTTTAGTCTGTATAATGCCGACATAATTTTTAGCTTTTAAGGCGTTTTTACTTTTAAAGCCTAGAAGACTTTCATTATTTTTTGCGAAGTCTTCTAGCTCTTTATAAAATATTTCAGCTTTTTCTTTGAAAATTTCTTTTAAATCTTCTTTAGAAAAATCTTGGTATTCGATGATAGAAAAGGTGTTATTATTTATCATTTTCATATATTTTCATAAAAGTGCTTTTATTCCAATCTTTGCTATTACTAAATTTATAAATACCATTATCTCTTTCTATAAAATCTTTCATATTTTTCAAATAATCATTATTTATATCTTGTTTTTCTAACATACCATTTTCATTTAAAACTGCATTTATCAAAGCATAATCATTATAAAAATACTCTTGCAATAGCGGGATGATTTTATTTTGAAAAACATTTTTTAATTTCTCTAAATTCTCAATGCCTATAAAAAATGCATGTCCTATAGTCTTTTCTCTATCTAGCAAGTATTCTATGCGAGTATTAATAGCTTTTAATAATTCTTTCAAATTAACACCTTCGCAATTATCAGATAAAACATTAGGTTTAGGTATCATCTCGATAAATTCAAAGCGTCTTCGCAAAGCTGTATCAAGTGAAGTTATACTTCTATCAGCTGTATTCATAGTGCCTATGATATAAACATTCTTAGGCACTCCAAATTTTTCACCGCTATAAGGCAAAGTAACTTTTAATCCCTCGCTTTCATCTATTCTTTTGCTAGGTTCTATTAAAGTGATAAGCTCACCAAAAATCTTACTTACATTACCACGATTAATCTCATCTATGATTATTATATAAGGTTTTAATTCTGGCTTTTCACTAGGATTATTATCTACTTTATAATCTTGTTCTCGTTCTTTAAACAATTTAGCTAGCTGAAAATAATAACTATCGATTTGTCTTCTATGTTTGTTATTTAAAATTTGCTTAATGCTTCTTCCGTTTATAATTTTATCTTTATTTTCCAAAAGCGTTTTAAAAATTTCTAAATTTAAATACAAATTTGCATTAGTATCATCTGTGATAATTCTATATTTTTCATTATATTCTTCTAATTTAAATCCACCACTTTGAGTTTTTTCTATAAATTTTTGTTGATCTACTAATTCATCTAAAAAAATTTCTATTTTGTTTTCTAAATCTTCACTCTTTACAAATTCTTCTTGTGTTAATAAAGATACTTTGTAATTATCCAAAGCTTTTTTACAAAGTTCTTTAAAAATTCCGTCTTTTATTTCGTATTCTACTTCCTTGGAATTTTCTTTATCCATGCGAGGCTTTATGCCTTCTACAAATTCTTCATATCCATAGCTTTGATGAAAAGTAGTAAAAACTATTTGTCCGTTTTTGACATACTCATTAAAAAGTTTTTTTCTATCAACTCTATTATTTTTATCAGGAAGTTCTATTTTTTCAACCTTAGATATAATTTCTAAAGCTTTATCTATAGTGTTATAAGTTTTTCCCGTCCCTGGAGGCCCATAAAGAATTTGATTTAAAGGTGGATTTTTGTTTTTATTTAAATTTTTTATATCTAAATTTTCAGATTTTATTTTTAAATGTTCTTCTTGTTTTTTACTATTTTCATACGATTTGAAATCATCTTTATTTAAAGAATTAAAATAATTCATCATTTCTGAAAAATCTTTTATTAATTTATCTTTATTATCTAAACCATAAGCAAAATCAAATCTTTGTAAATATCCTTCACTCTCCATTTTATTTACTGCTATACATCTTGAATTCTCAATATCTTCTTTAGGAAAACCAAATTTTAATACCAAATGTTTATTATTTTGAAAATATCCAGAATATGCTATAAATAAATAAACTCCTTTTGTAGGGGTAATTTTTTTACCATTAATAAGATTTTCTTCCAATAAGTCTTTTCTAACAAACATTATCCAACAATCATTACTTAAAAAACCATTTGAATTTCCTATTGCTATTTTGAAAGAATAGTTGTATTTATCACTAATAAAACTTAAATTTTGTTTAATATTTTGGCTAAAACTGCCTTTATTGCTAATATTACCTCGTTGCGTTTTTTTGTCTCTTAAAATACAATCATCTACTTGTTTTATTAATTCATCTATAGCGTTTATAAATCTTTCTTTTTCTTCATTTAAAAAATCAATCATAAATTATCCTTTATTTTTGATAGATTTAAAATTATTATCTAAATATTATAAGATAAATCTATATTATTATTACTTTATATTAAACTTTAATTATACAAAAGATAAGTAAAAATTTAGATTTCTAAATTTTTACCATTGTATGAAAGTTTTAGCTTTTCTTATATCGCTAAAATTTATAGTAGTTTTTTCTTGAGTTTCTAAATTTTCTAAAGTGATATTTTTATCATTTACAGCGATGATTTTTGCTTCGATTTTTTCTTTTTCACTAGTTGTGATTTTTACAAGTTCGTTAATGCTTTTTGCAAAATGCTCTATTTTACTAAGTTTTCTCTCAAGCCCACAGCTTGATACTTCTAAAAAATACTCCCCACTCACAGGTGGCTCTACATCAAAAATAGGTGATAAAATCTCACTAAGCTTAGCACAATCATCAAGATTTACCCCGCCTTCTTTTTGCACATAAATTCTATAAATCTTTCTACCATTTTCACTTACTAGCTCATCATCATAAAAGCTAAGCCCTGCTTCTTTACAAAGTGCTTCAAGATTCATTTTGTTCCTTTTTGATTTTTTCAAATAAAGCATCCATATGATTTTGATACTCTAATCTATCATCAAATTTAAAGTGAAAATTTGGACACCTATACCACCCTTGCTCGCTCATGCAGTAATTTTGCAAAGCACGGGCGGCTTTTTTGAGTTGGTTGAGTATGATTTCTTGCTCTTGGGTGTTAAAAAACATTTTATCTAAATACACAAAAGCATCATATCTGCCTTTTTTACACTCTACATCCACTACGCACAAATTTTTTAAAGCTTCGTTGTCTAAATTTGCTAAAGCTTCTGGTATAAGTTCTTTTAAAATGCTTTCTGTGCGTAGTTTTTTGATTTCAGCTGGATTCATAGACTTACTTGTTCCTCAACTTCTTTGTAACTTTCTATATAATCCCCCACTCTCATATCATTACAACCTTCTATGCCTACACCGCATTCATAACCTTTTGCAACTTCTCTTACATCATCTTTAAAGCGTTTGAGCGAACTTACATTACCTTCAAATACCACAACCCCATCTCTAATAAGCCTGATTTTCGCACCACGATTGATCGTGCCTTCTGTCACCATACAACCTGCGATTTGGCCTAATTTTGGTACATTGATCACTTGGCGAATTTCAGCTTGACCAAGTTGTTCTTCAGAGATGATAGGGCTCATCATACCACCTAGCAAGGCTTTTACATCATCAAGCAAGTTATAAATAACATTATAAGTTTTTATCTCTACGCCTTTATCTTTAGCGCGTTCTTTGATCTCACCAGTTGGGCGTATATTAAAACCTAAAACGATAGAGTTTTCACTCGCACTTGCAAGCTCTATATCACTTTGAGTAATCCCACCTACCCCACTATGGATGATATTAACCTTAATCTCATCGTTTTTAAGTTTTTCTAAACTAGCCTTAATCGCTTCAAGTGAACCTTGCACATCTGCTTTTAAGATCACAGGAAGGGCTTTTAAATTGCCTTCTTTGATTTTTGCACCAAGCTCATCTATGCTTACTTTAGTAGATTTACTTAGTTCTTTTTGGCGGTTGTATTCATGGCGTTTATTAGCATATTCTCTTGCTTGCTTATCACTATCTACGGCTATTAGCGTTTCTCCTGCATCAGCTACTTCACTAAGACCTATGATCACTCCGCACTCACCTGGACCTATTTCTTTTAAAGCTTTGCCTTGATCATCGCTCATAGCACGCACTTTACCATAAGCTTCCCCTGCTACGACTGTATTTCCCACTCTTAAAGTACCATTTTGCACGATGATAGTAGCCACAGGACCTCTACCTTTTTGCACTGAAGATTCTATAATACTTGCTTTAGCATGGGCTTTTGGATTTGCTTTAAGTTCTAAAATATCAGCTTGTAATAATACAATTTCAAGTAAATCCTCTATACCATCACCTTTTTTAGCTGAAACTGGCACAAATTCATGGCTTCCGCCCCATTCTACTGGCATGATGTCCATTTCTGCTAGTTGGGTTTTTACCATGTCAGGATTTGCGTTTTCTTTATCCATTTTATTAATAGCAATGATGATAGGCACATTAGCTGCTTTTGCATGATTAATCGCTTCTTTAGTTTGTGGTTTTACCCCATCATCTGCAGCTACTACGATAATAACAATATCCGTTATACTAGCTCCCCTTGCACGCATAGCAGTAAATGCCTCATGGCCTGGAGTATCGATAAAAGTGATTTTTCTACCATTTTTTTCCACCATATAAGCGCCAACATGCTGAGTAATCCCACCTGCTTCGCCACTTGCAATGCGTGATTTTCTTATATAATCAAGCAAAGAAGTCTTACCATGATCAACATGCCCCATAATAGTAATAACCGGAGCTCTTTGGCTTAAATTTTCTTCTGTTTGATTTTCATCATAATCTTTTACATAATCAAACTCATCAGCCTCATCAATGATATTAATCTCCACTCCAAATTCAGCAGCAAGAATTTCTATAGCATCCTCATCTAAAAAGTCATTTTTAGTCGTCATCATACCAAGCATGAAAAGTTTAGAGATAACTTCTCCGGTGTTTTTACCAAGTTTTTCAGCAAATTCATACACACGAATTTCTTTAGGTATGCTTACACTTGTTATAGCTTCACTTTCTTTTTTCTCTACCTTTTTAGGTGGTTTTTTACGACTTCTTCTTTGTATACCACCCTCGCCAAATGGGTTGATAGAGTTATTTAAAGATTGCTTTAAGATATTTGGTTGTTTTTTGTTTGCTGGTTGTGCTGGTTTGTTTTCTTTTACACTAAAATCAGGTAAAACTACCATATCGTCATCTTCTAAAGAAATATCAGCAAAGTCTTTATCTCCTAAAAGATCCATTTTAGTAGTGTTTTCTTTTTTACTTGTCGCAGGATGATTTTTCTTTTCTTTTTTCTTTCTTTTTAAATTCTCATCTGAATTTGAAAAAATCATACTAAGGCTCAAGCCTTGAGTATTTTGTATATTAGATTTTTCTTCATTGTTTATTTGGTTTTCTTTGCTTTCTTCTTTTTTCTTTTTAACGATAACTAAACCTCTTCTTTTAGCTAAATTTAAATTAGAGCCTAGTTTTTCATCGAATTTAATTTCTTCTTTTTTTTCCTCTAATGCTTCATTTTTAATAGGATTTTCAGGTTGCTTTTCTTCTTTTTTACTTTCTTCTTTCTTTTCATTTGTTGTTTTAACAGGAGTTTTTGTTTCTTTTTTAGTAGTTTTTTTCTCTTCTTTTTTGCTTTCTTCTTTTTTAGTAGTAGTTTTTTTAGTCGCACTTTCTTTTTTAGGCTTTGCCACTTTTTTTACCACATCTAGTATTTCACCTGATTGTACATATTGATAAATCGCTTCTGCGATTTCAGAAGATACTTTTTTGTTAGGGGATTTTATATCCTCTAAGCCTATTTCATTGGCTTTTTCTATAATTTCTTTACTAGTATATCCTAACTCTTGAGCGATTTCGCTAATCTTTACATCTGTCATTAAAAAATATCTCCTTTAAATCCTGCTGATTTATACTGCCATAAAAATTGCCTTTGCAAGCTCTCATAAAAGCCTTTTGCAATGTTTTTTCATCTTTTTCAAAACATGGATTACAAATATATAAACTCCTACCAAATTCCACTTTAGTGATAATTTGAGAATTTTTTATTTGAAATTGATGCAAACTTTGCTTTTCATAACGACCTTTGCAAACAATGCACATTCTAATGGGTATATGGTTTTTCAAAATTATATCTTTTTTTTGGAATTTTTAGCAAATTTTAAAGCCCTCATCGTCAAATTCTAAAAGCTCAACTCTAAATTTAGCAAATTTATTTTTGATTTTTTCTTTGATTTGTTTAGCATCATCTTTATAAGCTAGAGTGAAAAAACTCGAACCTGAGCCTGAAAGCGTGCTCATGAGAGCATTATTATCTAAAGCTAATTTTTGTACTTCAAAAAGCTCAGGTAAAAGTTTCATTCTTTGATTTTGATGAAGTTTATCTA
Organism: Campylobacter sp. IFREMER_LSEM_CL908; assembly: GCF_025771545.1. Taxonomy (NCBI): domain Bacteria; kingdom Pseudomonadati; phylum Campylobacterota; class Epsilonproteobacteria; order Campylobacterales; family Campylobacteraceae; genus Campylobacter; species Campylobacter sp. IFREMER_LSEM_CL908. Next base: position 70,742 of record NZ_JAKMQK010000009.1, on the reverse strand, counting down.
AACTTGCATATTTTAATAAATCATATTTTTTTTCTAAAAAGCAAGCAGTTAAAAATGAAGCATGGCAAAGATTAAAAACAGCATCTTCTAGATTAATTTTTTTAGCTAAAACTGTTCTTGATTTTTGAGTATTCATCGCTACATTTGGTATAGTTATAACAGCTTGTAAGTCTTTATCTACTTCTTTTTTTATAGCTAAGACTTTTTGATTGTGATTTAATGCACACACAAAACCTCCAAGAGCTGCTGGAGCTATGTTATCTGGATGATTTTCATATTTTAAAGCTTCATTTAAAATGATATTTTTATCTGCTTTAAATCCGCTTAATTCATAAGCACAAGCAATAGCTCCAATTATTACAGCAGAAGAACTTCCCATACCTCTTGCTAAAGGGATATTATTTTGAAAAACAAAACGAAAATTATCTTTTTTACCGCTAAGTCTTTGATAAATTTCATAAAAAATATTAACAAAAGTATTATTTTTTTTAAGATAGATATTATTTTCACCTTCTCCATGTATGTTAATACTAAAAAAATTAGATTTTTCAACTATAGTTTGATTAAAATGTTTCAAACTCAAGCCCAAACAATCAAAACCAGGACCTAAATTTGCACTTGTCGCAGGAACTAAAATTTTCATTTTTTACCTTAATTAATTGCATCTAAAACATAAAAAGGTGTATTTTCTTTGCTTAAATTTAAATCTTTTAAACTTTGAGGCATAAAAAAACTTCCTGCTTGTGTCTTCTCTAAAATAATTTCACCATTGTCTTTTTTTACAAAACATAAATGTTTGTTTGCAGGTATAGGAGTGTTGTTATTTAACTCAAAAGCACTGATTGCTTTTAAAGGAATGTTTTTGACTATGGCTAATGTCTCAAAAGAAACATAAGAAATCTTTATACCCATGTAAGAACCTGGTCCATGTACATAAATAAGCTTTTCAAACTCATATTGCGAAAGTAATTCTTGCAATATTTTTGGTAAAACCTCGCTAACTTTTAAATCACTTTCAATGGTATTTAACAATAAATCATTTTCATAAATACCAAGCATTAAAGGTTTTGCTATGGCATTTAAAAGCAAAGTAACCTTTTTTATGCAAAAACCTTTTCATAAACCTTATGTGTGCTTTTTTCTAAGCTTACCACTTCATAGGTACTAGGATCTTTTAAAAGTTCTTTAGTTAAAAGATGATTAAGCTTGTGTGAACCTGCATAAGAAGTATAATCTCCAAAAACTCTACATCCAAGCAAGGTTAAATCCCCAATAGCGTCTAAAATTTTATGACGCACAAATTCATCCTTAAAGCGCAAACCTTCAGGGTTTAAAATACGATTATCATCAACCACAACAGCATTTTCTAGGCTTCCACCAAGACCTAAATTCATAGCTCTTAAAGCTTGAACATCTTTTAAAAATCCAAAGGTTCTTGCTCTTGCTATTTGCTCTATGTAGTTTTGTTTGCTAAATTCAAAACAATAATTTTGTTTGCCTATAATAGGATTATCAAATTCGATTGTATAGTTTATAATAGGCATATCCGTAGGACTTAAACGCACAAATTTATTGCCTTCTTTTACTTCTACACTTTTTTTAATCACTAAAATTTTTTTTGCCGCATCAAGCTCTTTTATACCTGCTTCTTCAAGCATCATACAAAAACCTATACTGCTACCATCCATTACAGGAGCTTCGTTTGCGTCTAAAACTATACGCACATTATCAATACCATAAGCATTAATCGCACTCATTAAATGTTCTATAGTAGAAACATAACCCCTATGATCGCCTATTACAGTAGCCATTTGTGTATCGATGACATTTTCAGGCTTTGCTTCATAAGAAATTCCCAAATCACTTCTATAAAACACTATACCACTACCAGCTTCTAATGGCTCTAATTTTATACTAATAGGCTCACCCTTGTGCAAACCTATACCAACACCTTTAACTTCTTTTGCTATTGTTGTTTGATTCATTTTTATTCACTCAAAATTCTTTTTTTGCTTGATTCTAATACATTATAGATATTTTCTTTTATCCATTTTGCATCTTGCCATTGCTCAGGACGCACTTCAACACCTTGCACCAAAACACCAAAATGCACATGATCTCCAAGCGCTAAGCCTGTAGTGCCTGTAGTGCCTATAACATCACCTGCTCTAACTCTATCGCCCACATTTACATCCACATTAGTGCAATGTCCATAAAGAGTATAAATCCCAAAACCATGATAAATAATAATATTTAGTCCATAAATTCCATTTTCTTGTACAAATACCACTTCACCATCATTATTGCTAATGATAGGCGCTTCTTTTACACTTGCTAAATCAAGTCCCATATGATAAGAACTACTAAATGCTTGATTATTATAAGAATAAAACCTATGATCAGCATAATCAGCTACTTTTTGGCCATTTTTTAAAGGCTTGAAAAGATTAACTTTAAAATTATTAATCATAGTATCAGGAACTTTACTCGTAATATCATGAATGATAACTTCATTAGAAGCTCTTAAGTCCTCATTAACAAATTTAAATTTTTCAAGCCTGCTTAACTCTCTATCTTTTGGAGCATATTTTTGTGCTAAAAATTCAATCTTTCCATCTAAAAATCTATCACTTACTTTTATATTTGATACACGGTATTTTTTATTGGTAAAATAATATCTAATTCTTTGCTTGTTTACATTACCTGCTTTATCTACTGCCACTACATAAGCTCTAAAATGCTCATCAGTTGCCTCCCAAGGAATCAAAGCAGCATAATATCCTTCTTTCACATAAGGAGTTGCTTTAAAAATTTTATCTTTATCAGTTGTGATATAAACTTCTTGTAAATTCTCATCACTTGCTTTAAATACCACACTACCTACTCCACCTTGTTCGATTTGATAAGAATTGTCTAAAATTTCTACAAATGGTTTTTTGGTATCAATGATAACTTTCACTTCTTTAAGCGCTTGATTTCCTAAAAAGAAATTCCAAAAACTACTATCACTTGCTTCTATTACAAGCTTATAAGAATCAACATTTTCTTTATAAGCTAGTTTTGGTAGTTTTAAATCAAAATGGACACTTTTTTTATCACCTTTAACATGTTCATTAACAAGCATTTCACCATTTAATTCATTTGCTTTAAATAGTGTGACTTTAACATCTTTTAAAACGCTTTCATCGCTTATTTCTATAGATATAGGATCTGTTAAATTGCTATAAATAATATCTGATTTTGTTTGGATTAATGGAGGATTTTTTTCAAACAGCTTTGTATTTAACACAAAAACCCCAAAGACTAAAAGTATTAAAAAAACTAGAAAAATCCATTTTTTATTTGATCTTTTACGCGTAAAAACCATATTCTCCACTTTCATTGTATAATTTTTGTAAAAATATATTATGCTTTAGCAAATTAAGAGTAAATTATAAAAAATTTTACAAAATTTCTCTTAACTTATTTGCACTTTTAATCCAAGCTTCAAGTTCATTTATATCACATTTTTCTATCATTTTTTTACACTCTTGTAATTCTTTTTGAAATAAATCAATAGAATTTAATAAATTTTGTTTGTTTTGTTCAAAAATACCGCTCCACATTTGAGGGTTTGACTTAGCAATCCTGCACATATCTTTAAAAGAAGGGCCTCCTAGATGGGCTATATTTTTTTTATTTTCTTCTTTCATCACAAAATTTGCCAAAGAAAAACTAATCACATGCGGTAAGTGTGAAATGATAGAAGCATGATGATCATGCGCGATACTATCCATAAATACAAGCTTCATTCCTAAATCTGAAAAAATTTCTATAGCCCTTTTTTGATGAATATGATCAGCATTTTGCACATCGCACAAAACACAAACTGCATTTTTATACAAGTCTTTTATAGCTGCATTTGGACCACTATTTTCAGTTCCTGCCATAGGGTGAGCTGCGATAAATTGACTTTGTAAATCAGATGGTAAATTTTTAATAATTTCTTCTTTTGTACTTCCAAGCTCAATGATAGTGCAATCTTTAGAAATATCTTGAAATTCTTTTAAAATTTTTACAATAGCTCTTACAGGGATAGCTAAAAAAATCACATCACATTTTTTTAACTCTTCAAATGAAACAATTTTATCTATTAATTTTCGCTCTAGCGCGATTTGTTCAAATTCTTTGTTTATATCATATCCGCAAACTAAATCTATTAATTTATTCTCTCTTAAGCTAAGGCCCAAAGATCCACCTATTAAGCCAAGTCCGATTATACCTACTTTCATAAATTTTCCTTAAAAAGCATTAGTTAAAAATATTTTGGTATTATAACGATTTTGTATATAAAAATTTAGGTAAAATGATGAAAAAATGGTTTGTTTTCTTTGCACTCTCAAGTTCTTTATGTGCAGCTACGATTAAAGATATAAAATTTGAAGGCTTATCGCAACTTTCTAAAGAAAGTGCTATTGCGATTTCTAAATTAAAAATAGGACAAAAAATCGATCCTGCTAGTATAGATACAGCAATTAAAAACCTTTTTGATAGAAATTATTTTAAAGATATAGTAGTAGAAGAAAAAAATGGGGTGCTAACTTTTAAAGTAATAGAAAAACCTTCCATTGGAAAAATAGATATTCAAGGTATAGCAAGTAACGATAGAAAACAAATAGAAAGCCTTGTTGGTTTAAAACCTGGAATTTTATATGATGAAAATTCAGCTAAAGACGCAGCTGAAAAAATCAAACTTTTTTATCAAGCCAAAGGTTTTTATGACACTGTTGTAGAAATCAAAGATGAAAAATTAAGTAATTCAAGCTCATTAAAACTTACTTTTGTTGTAAATCGTGGGGAAAATATCATCATAGAAAAAGTACATTTAAGTGGTGCAAAAAATTTAAGTTATTCAGATATTGAACCTGCGGTAGCAAATAAACAAAGAGAAGCCCTAGGCTGGATGTGGGGCTTTAATGATGGTAAGCTTAAAATCTTTGATCTTGCAAATGATAGCTCAAGAATTTCAGATGTATATTTAAAAGAAGGTTATCTTGATGTAAGCGTATCTCCTGCTTTTTTAAATACTTATACAGATACTTATCAAGCTGATTTAACTTATTTTATCAACGAGGGTGAGGTTTATAAAGTTAAAGGGATTAAAATTTTTAATCCTATTTTTAGTGATGAAGAAAATGAAGCTTTAGCAAATGATTTAAAATTAAGTGTTGGAAAAATAGTTAATATAGAAAAACTAAGAGAAGATATAAAAACTATAGAAACAAAGACAGCTGATTTGGGTTATGCTTTTGTACAGGTTATACCTGATATACAAAAAGATAAAGAAAACCATGAAGCTATGATTATTTTTAAAGTCATACCTAATGAAAAAGTATATGTTAGAAATGTTGAAATTTCAGGTAATACTAAAACAGTTGATAGGGTTATTCGTAGAGAGCTTTATCTAACCGAAGGCAATCTTTATAATAGAACTGATTTAATAGACTCAAGAAATGCTCTAAGAAGAACTGCATATTTTGAAAATGTAGATATTAAAGAACAAAGAGTAGATGATACACATATTGATTTGATAGTAGAAGTCAAAGAAGCTTCAACTGGAGCTATTTCAGGTGGTATTGGTTATGGAACTAGTGATGGAATTTTACTTAGTGCTTCATTATCTGATGCAAATATCTTAGGCTCTGGCATGAAGGGAAGTGTAAGTATAGACAAAGGCGATGATACACTTTCAGGTAGAATATCTTTAAGAAATCCTAGAGTAAATGATAGTGATTATTCTCTTGGAGGATCATTATATTCAGATCGTTTAGAATGGGATAGTTATGATGAGAGAAACTATGGTTTTGATATAAGTGTTGGTAAAACTTTGGGAAGATATACAAGTATAGATTTAACTTACAATCTTGAGCAAAGTGATATTTATCATTTGAGTGATCGCTTAATCGCTCAAGGATATAAACTTGGTAAAACTTACAAAAGCTCTATCACTCCTTCAATAGTATTTAACAATACAGATGATTATTATCTACCAAGATCAGGTTTTATCGCTTCAACCTCACTTGAATATGCAGGCTTAGGTGGAGATCAAGAATTTATAAGCTCTACTACTAAATTTAATTATTATCAAGGCTTAGAAGAATTTATAGGTTGGGATTTGATTTATCGCTATAAAGCAAGTTTTTATAAGGTATGGGATCAAGGTTATTTACCTATCAATGAAAAATTATACCTTGGAGGCATAGGAACTATTAGAGGTTTTGATAGAAGAAGCGTGAGTCCTAAAAACGAATGGGGTGATGAAACAGGTGGTACAGTTGCCTTTGCTAACTCTGTAGAGCTTAGCTTTCCAATCTTTGATAGAATCAAACTAAGAGGAAGTGTGTTTTTTGACTATGGTGCCATAGGAGAAAGTTCTTTAAGTCAAATTCAAAGATGGAGCACAGGTATTGGCTTTGAGTGGCTAACCCCACTAGGTGCTTTAAATTTAGTTTTTGCTAAACCATTTAACACTAATTCAAAAGACGACTTAAGCAAATTCGAGTTTATGTTGGGTGCAAGATTTTAAAAATACTAAAATCTTGCTATAATTTTGAAATTTTATTTTAGGTAGAGATAATGAATTTTTTAGATATTTTTTCTAGTATAAGACGCAAACAAGCCGCTCCAAGCGAAGCTCCAAATCACTGGGTAAAATGTAATTCTTGTCATGCGTTAATGTATTATAAAGAAATAGAAACTTGTTATAATGTTTGTCCTAAATGTAATTTTCATATGAGATTAAATCCTTTAAAACGCATCGAGCTACTTAGTGATGAAGATACTTTTATAGAAATGGATAAAGACTTACATGCGATTGATCCGCTTAAATTTGTTGATAGTAAATCATATAAAAAAAGATTAGCAGAAAATGAAGAAAAAACAGGAAGAAAAAGCGCTATAATAAGCGGCGAGTGCAATATAGATGGCATTAAAACTCAATTAGTTGTTTTTGATTTTTCTTTCATGGGTGGAAGTTTGGGCTCAGTAGAAGGTGAAAAAATTCTTAGAGCTATTGAAAGAGCGATTGAGAAAAAAACTCCTGTTGTTATAGTGAGTGCAAGTGGTGGAGCTAGAATGCAAGAAAGCACTTATTCTTTAATGCAAATGAGCAAAACAAGTGCGGCATTAAAGCTATTAGCAGAAGAAAAGCTTCCCTATATTTCTGTCTTAACTGATCCAACTATGGGTGGAGTGAGCGCATCGTTTGCTTGGCTTGGAGATATCATTATGGCTGAACCTGGTGCCCTAGTAGGCTTTGCAGGAGCTAGAGTTATCAAACAAACTATAGGTGCTGATTTACCAGAAGGCTTTCAAAAGGCCGAATTTTTACTTGAACATGGATTAATTGATGCTATTGTAGAAAGAAGTGAACATAAAAAATTTATAGCAGATTTTTTAAGATTTTTTTCTAAAAATTAAAAATGCATATTAATCTTTTAAGCATTCAAAAAAACAATAATAATGAATTTAGTAAAATAGATGAGCACTACACCAAGCTCATCAAAAAATTTTGCAATTTTAATGATATTTGTATTTTTAACAATAAAATTAATTTAGCACAAAATACCAATACCATAGAAGCAAAAAAATCTTATACAAACGCGCTAAATCCTTATAAAAAAGGTTTTTGCATAGCTTTAGATGAAAAGGGTAGAGAGCTTACAAGTGTAGAATTTGCTAAATTATTACAAGATAAAAATGAAATTTCTTTTTTTATAGGTGGCGCTTATGGCCTTGAAAAAGAATTCATCGCACAAATGCATACAAGCATAGCTCTTAGCAAAATGACTTTAGTGCATAAATTTGCTAAAACTATGCTTTTAGAACAAATTTATCGTGCATTTTGCATTAATACAAATCATCCATACCACAAATAGGAGCATTTATGCAAGAGTTAAATCTTGAAGAATTTAAAAATATATTACTTCAAAGACAAAAAGAAATTTTACAAGAACTTCAAGGTAATATAGACAATATCCATGATCTGCAAGATAGTGAACCAAGAGATGAAGTTGATTTACAGCAAATTGACAACAGCTCACATATTGACTTAAAAATCAATGAAAATTTAAAAACAGAATTAGAAGAAATTAAACATTCATTAAGCAAAATAGATAACAATACTTATGGAATTTGTGAGTATTGTGATGAAGATATACATCCTGAAAGACTCAAAGTAAAACCTCACGCAAAATATTGTATAAATTGTCGTGAAAACTTAGAAAAAAGGAAAGAATTATGAAAGTAAAATTATTTTTCTTTGCAAGTTTAGTTTATCTTTTAATCGTAGCAGCCTTAGTTTATAATCTAAATTTGGGAAATTACACTTTCACAATTTCTACTTTTGAGCTAAATTTACCTATCAGCTTATGGGTAATTTTACCTGCATTTATTTTGATGGTTTTAGCTTTATTGCATATGAGTTTTTATGGCTTTTTAAAACATTTACAATACAAAAATCTTATTAAAGATAGCAAAAATTATGAAAATTTTTTAATTGATGTATTTTTGAAAAAAATAAGCAAAATTAAATTTAAAACTCAAGAATTTCAAGATATAGCCAAAAACACTCAAGCTCTTTATTTTAAAGAAAAAAATCAAAATACAAAAATAGATGATATTATAAATATTTTAGAGCAGTTAGACAAAAAGGAATTTGTGGAATTAAAAAAATACAAACTCGATCCACATAATGAAATTTTCATTTTAAATGAAAAAAATCACTTCCAAAAAGATAGCGACTATGCTTTTTCTTTTATTAAAAATAAAGAAATTCTGACAAATGAATTAGAAAATTTTGCTTATAAAATGGTATTAGATAATGCACCTTATAGCCAAATTAAAACACTAAAAATACAAAAAAATCAAGATGATATTTTATTACTTTTGGATAGATTTGAAAAAGAAAATTTGGAATTAAATCATGCTGAAATCGAAGTTTTGCTTAGCATGAATACCTTAGATGATAAGTCATATTTACAATGCACAAAAATACTTTGTAAAAAAATAGAGCCTCAGATATTAATTGCTTTATTTAAAAAGTTAAAAGATAGTCATTCTCAAGCTTTAAGAGCTTATCTTTATACTTTAGCAGAATTTGGTATGTATGATGAATTGCTTAATGAATTAGGAAATGATCAAAACGAACATAAGGATTTTAGACTCTTGCTCTTTTTAAGAGAACATAATAAAAAAATAGAACTTGAAAAATTTATACAATGATAGATTTTAGTAAAAAGCCTTTGTTTTTAGCTCCTATGGCAGGTTTTTCAGACTTGCCTTTGAGAAATTTAGTTAAACAATTTGGGGCTGATGCAACAATTAGTGAGATGATAAGTTCTAATGCTTTAGTGTATGAAAGCTCAAAAACTCTTAAAATGTTAGAAAAAGCTGAACTTGAAAATCCTTATATAGTTCAAATTGCAGGCTCGGATGAAAGTGTGATTCAAAGGGCGGTAGAAATATTAAATCGTTTTGATTTTATAGATGGGATTGATTTTAATTGCGGCTGTCCTGTAAATAAAGTTATAAAACAATGTGCAGGCAGTGCTCTTTTGCAAGATCTTGATAAATTGCAAAGAATTTTAGAACTTATCAAAAAAACAAGCAATAAAAAGCTAACTAGTGTCAAAGTAAGATTAGGGTTTGAAAAAAAAGATCCTATTACCATTGCTAAAGCATGTGAAAATGCTGGGGTAGATTTTATCAGTATGCATGGTCGCACTAGAAAACAAATGTATAGTGGAAATTCTGATTATGAAGCTATAGCTTTAGCTAAAGAAAATATCAAAATTCCTTTAGTTGCAAATGGCGATATTAGCACAGAAAATGCTAAAGAAGTTTTTAAAATAACAAATTGTGATGCATTGATGATAGGGCGTGCAAGCATAGGAAAACCTTGGATATTTCACGAGGTAAAAACTGGCAAAAAAATCGATAAAATTTTAAAAAACAAAATCATCTTTACACATTTTGAAGAAATGCTAAAACATTACAAAGAACAAGGTATAAGCATATTTAGAAAGCACTTACATGAATATTCTAAAGGCTATGAAGATGCTTCAAATTTTAGAGATTGTGTTAATCGCATTAATGATGCAGAAATTATGCGAAAATATATGCAAGAATTTTTCAATAAGGAATGATTTTTGCTTGTAAAATTCTAAGCAATATGAATGAAGAGATACCATAAAACAAGGAAGGTTCATGGCAGCTCATATCAATTCAAAAGGGATTTACAAAGCATTAGGTGGCATTAGAACAAGTGCAAATAATCTAGCAGCACATGCTTCAAAGCTTAACAATCAAATTTTAAATTTCGAGCAAGTTTTACAACAAACACAACCAAAATGTATAAGCACTTGCCTACAAAGTTCTCAAAAACAACTTGGAAATTTGCTTGAAGATATTAAAAATAGTAAGGAAGCTATTATAAAAAATACACATATTGATAGTGCAAATATCATCGCAAAATTAAGACAAGAGGCTATTATGATGTATGATATTACTCTTAAAAACCCTCTTTAATGATTTTATATAAATTATCAATATATTCATCGCTAAAATGCGATGAATTAAAATTTTCATAAAACCTCACAAGATCTTCAGCTTTAAACTCATAGCCAAAAGCACATTTTTTATGTGCAGGCAAAAAAGCCCTTATCAATACAATATCTTCTTTTATACACTCATCACATAAAAAGCAAATAAAATCCTTATGCAAGCGCCCTTCAAAGCTTATAATCTTTAAATAAGCATCCACAATCACACGCTTGCAATCTTGTTTTTCAAAACGCTTAGCACAATCTTCTAAAAGCTCAAAATAAAAACTATCAATCTCCTCAACATCTTTTAAATGCCAATAAAAAAGCCTGATAAATTCTTGCCAAAAAAACATTTTTTCTCTATCTAAAACCCAAGAAAATCCAATATGTAAAACATCTTTTAAGCGCGGTAAAAATCTAGAACTTTCTTCAAGTTCAAAATCAATCTTATATCCATTTAGAATATTAGAATGTCTCATTCCGTAAAATCTATAACTTTTAATAACTTTTTTGGCACTTAAAAGATAAACAATCAAATCCTCATCTTTTACGCTCTGAGTGTGCAAAATAAAGCCTTGCATCTATAAAAGCTCTATGCCATAAGCTTGTAAAATTTCATAAGCACTATTTTCTAAAGATTCATTAAAACTTGCAGTAGCATTTTTATGTAAAATAATTTTAGAATTAGGCGTGGCGCTTTGAGCCAAAATAATATTACTAAATACACAAATATGCGAAACTAAGCCACAAAATTCTATACTTTCATAATGATTTTGTTTTAAAAAATTAGCCAATTCTAAACTACCAAAAGCATTCTTATAAAAGATTTTTTTTGCATTTTTTAAATACACATCAAAATCGCTTGGCATTTGCCAACCAAAAGTATCTTTAATACAATGATAAATAGGCAGTTTTTTTCCTTCTTGGGTTTTTAAATAATTCTCATCATGCGTATCAAAAGTAAAAACAACATCACCTTGATGATTTTTTAAAAGAGTAAGAATATTATCTTTTATCTTGGTAGCTTTTTCAAAACCTAAGCTACCATCGATAAAATCATTTTGATAATCAACTATAATTAAAAGTTTAGTCATTATCCTTAACCATGAAAAAACTATCCGTGTGGATATTTTCAAATGCAGTTTTTAAGCTCGTAAATAATTTTGGATTTTCTTTTTCTAAATTTGCTAAAAGCTGTTTAGCTTCTTCTCTAGCATGAGGAAATTTTACATTTTTTTCACTTAATTTCATACCAGGACAAAATTCATTACCAATTACTTCTAATTCATTATTAATAGCATTTTCCCTTAATTGTCTTTCTCTTACAAAAATCAAAGGACGGATGACTTCTATATCTCTTTTACTTTTATATTTTGGCGCTAAACTTCTAAGAGCACCATTATAAATGAAATTCATAAAAAAACTCTCTACTGCATCATCTAAATGATGAGCTATGGCTAATTTATTAAAACCATTTTCTAAGGCGTAAGTATATAAAGCACCACGCCTCATTCTTGAAAAATAGCTACAAAAGCTTGAATTTTTTCTAATGGTATCACCTGAAATTTCATAAATATTAGAATCAATAACCTCATGGTCAATACCATGTTCTTTACAGTGATTATGAAGTTTGGTGTAATCTTCACCCATGCCATAACTTAAAGTTACTGCTTTAAGTTCAAATTTAAAAGGTGCATGTGCTTGCATACGCTTTAAAAGATGAGCTAGAGCTAGAGAGTCTTTCCCGCCACTAAGTCCTAATAAAACTTTATCATTATCTCCTATTAAGGAAAACTTAGCATTTGCTTTTGCAACTTCTCTGATTAGTCTTTTGCTAAGATTTATCATAATTTCTCACAAATTTTTAAAACAAAATTAGCTGAAATTTTAGCGGATTTTTCTACAAACTCATCAAAGTCAAATTCAGCTTTTTCACCTGCCTTATCACTCATTGATCTTAAAACCAAACATGGAATTTTTAAAGCATCACATACCAAAGCCACACTAGCTCCTTCCATTTCACAAGCATCTGCATTAAAAATTTCTCTAATTTTTGCTTTTTTATTCTCATCACAAATAAATTCATCACCCGTAGCGATAATACCTGATTGTAATTTAACACCAAGTTCTTTAGCAACCTCTATGGCAAGATTATTAAGCTTATCGTCTGTTTTTATAAAAATTTCATTACCAGGAACATAACCAAGCGGATGTCCAAAAGCTGTAATATCTAAATCATATTGAGCTAATTTTGTAGCATAGATTAAATCCCCTATTTCCAAACTAGGATTAAAAGCACCAGCCACTCCTGTAAAAAGCATAAGTTCAGCTTTAAATTTTTCTATCATAATAGTCGCGCTAAGAGTGGAATTTACTTTCCCTATCTTAGAATAAGCGATGATTAATTCATGATTTTTGTATTTTGCAATATAATAAGTATTATTTGCATATTCAATTGTTTGATATTCTTTTAATGTTTCGAGTAAAGGAGTAACCTCTTCGGGCATAGCTCCTAAAATAGCTATTTTCATTTAATCACCTTTAGAATTTCATCAATATCTTCTATTTTACTTAAAGCATAAGTTTCTTTTTGAGTGATTTTTTTATTTAAGCCCTTTAACACGCTCGCACCAAATTCTATATAAAAATCCACTTCATTGTCTATTGTTTTAATGCTTTGTTTATAAAGAACAGGCTTTATAAGTTGCTCACTTAAAAGTGTTAAAGCTTGAGTTTTATCACTATATATTTTTGCATTTACATTTGAAACTACACTTTTAAAATCATCTTTTAACACAAGCTCTAGTTCTTTTGTAAGTTTTAAAGACGCATTTTTTAATAATGGACAATGGCTTGCAACACTCATATTCAAAAGCATAGCTCTTTTGGCTCCTGCATTCTTAAACTCACTCTCATAAGAAGCTAAATCAGGCTTTAAGCCCGCTACTACAATCTGTCCTTCACAATTATAATTAGCTGCAAAAATACTTTTTTGCTCACTTAATGCCTTTTGACAAAGTTCTTCTACTGCTTTATCTTCAAGTCCTAAAACCACCATCATACCAGCTTCGATTTTAGAGCAATCCTCCTGCATAAATTGGCCACGCTTGTTAACAAGTGCTATAACACCTAAAAAGTCAAATGCACCTTGAGTCGCTAAAGCACTAAATTCTCCTAGTGAATGGCCTAAACTATACTTAGCTTCTATACTAGCTTGCTCTTTTAAAGCTTCATAAGCCATTAGTGAGTTTAACACTATGGCCATTTGTGTAAATTCACTTTTATTTAAATTTTCATTTTCCTTAAAAAGCAAATTTTTAAAATCAATTTTACAATAATCACTTGCACAATCTAATAATTCTCTTGCTTTAAGTGAATTCTCATAAAAACTAAGCCCCATACCAACACTTTGAGAGCCTTGGCCTGGGAAAATAAATGCACTATTCATTAGTGTCCACCGCAGCAACCGCCACCACCATGTCCGTGGCCACCACAACATCCACCACCACCATGTCCGTGATGATGATCATGATGATGTCCTCCACCACCACATCCACAACTTCTGCTACCTGCAATAATTCCTGTTAAAATTTCATCTTCACTTGCAGCTCTAACATCTACAATATTAATTGAAAATAACAAGTCTTTTCCTGCATAAGCATGATTATAATCAATAGTAACTTCATTCTCAGTAATTTCTCTAACAATTACTCTTACTGTATTACCATCTTCGCCTTCGCCAAAAAGCTCCATACCAACTTGCAAATCAATCCCTGCAAATTGTTCTTTTGGTAAAGTTTGCAATGCATTTGCATCATATTCACCCAAAGCATTTTCTTTTTTTATCACAATATCGGCATTACATGGGGCATCAAGTTTTTGAATTTCCTCTTCTAGTCCTTCTAAAATTTGACCCTTACCTAAAATAAAAGAAATAGGTTCAGCATAAATATTTGATTCTAAAACTTCATTTGTGTTTGCATCTTTTAACTCATAAAACATTGAAACTACACTATTTTTTTCTATAGCCATTTTATCTCCTTTTTTTATTTTCTATCTGGCGAAACTTTTGCTTCAGGACTATCAGGATAAGCTGTCTTTAAAGCTTTGTAAAATTTATTAGCACTTTTTGGATCCCCAACTTTATCTAAGCTAATAGCCGTATGATAAAGTAATTTTGGCACATAATCACCCTTGGTGCTTATAGCAGAACTTTTTTTGTAAAATCCCAAAGCGCCTGCATAATCTTTTTGTTTATATCTTATCTCTCCAAGCCAAAAAGTAGATCTAGCAGGTTTATAATGGATACTAATTAAATGCTCAAATTTTTCTTTTGCATCATCAAATTGATTTTTATTGGTTTCATCAATAGCTTTTTTTAAAATTTCGCTAGATTGCAGTTTTTTCCAACTATCATCTTTCGCTTGAACAATTTCTTTTTCCAAAGTCGTATTTGTTTCTTTAATGACTTCTTGTGTTTTATTGCTTTCGCTAGCAATAGGAACAACTTGGATATTATTTGTTTGATTTTGCACTCTAGCTATTTCCGATTGAAAAAAAGTTATGGTTTGGTTCATATCTTCTTTAGAAACATAATCATCATTAATTTTATTGATCAAAGTTGTTATTTCGCTCAATACTTTTTGAATTTCTTGGTGATTTTTTTCTTGAATTTGCCTATTTTCTTCTACATAAGCTCTTAAATTTTGAATTTCTTTTGTGATATTTGCATCAAAATTTTGATAGTTTTCTTCTAGTGAAAGTAATTTTGTATTTGCTTTAGAATATTGAGCATTTAAACCCTCGGTTACACTTTGTAAACCTTCTATATTTTCTACAGCAGTATTTATCTTACTAGTCAAATTAGTATAATATTCATTTAAAGCTTTTAAGCGTTCTTGATTTTCGTATTGTAATTTTTCGTTTTGAGTTAAGCCATAAGGTGTTTTTGTATCTACTTTTCCTGCATCAAATGCTGAAATTTCAGCGTATAAAAAAGTAGCTCCTAAAAGAGCTACTGATAATAATTTGATTTTCATTTATTTAAAACTTATTTTGATAATTTAAATTCTGCACGACGATTTTGCGCATCACAAGCTTTTGTTCTTTCAGTACATACAGGATTAGTTTCTCCATAACTTTTTACGCTTATTCTATCTGCGCTAACACCTTGAGCTACTAAAGATTCTTTAACAGCTTTAGCTCTTTTTAAACCTAGAGCTTGATTATATTCATCAGTTCCCCATTCATCGCAGTTTCCCTCAACTACAATTGCAGCATTCGCGGCTTCTTTGTTGAAAATTTCAGCATTATCTGCAACAACTTTTTGCATATCTTTTCTAACATTAAATTTATCAAAATCAAAATACACATTTGCAATAGAATTTAAAGATTCAAGATTTTCAAATCTATCAGAACCACCACTACCTTTTGATCCATCTACACTACTTGAACTGCTTACACTAGTATTTTTTGTAGCACAACCACTTACAATAACAGCAAACGCAGTAATTGAAGCAAAAATGATTTTTTTCATTGCTTTTCCCCTTTTTTATTTAAAAATCATGTTTAATTATAACAAAAAAAATACAATTTTGATATTTTACCAATCAATTGATTGAATTTTACCCACCTTTAAACCATAATGAAAAGCCCTATTTGCATTAATTCTAATGACTCCTAAGGCACTTTGTGAACCTAAATATTTAATAAATACTACACTTTCTCCATCACTTGAAAATCTTGGAAAAAGATTTTTACCATTTGCAGTGAGTTGTCTTATATAATCACTTTGGGTTGACATTAAATAAAGATTAAAAACCCCACTTTGATTTACCTCCCTGCTAGAATAAACCATATAATGTTTATAGGTAGAAACTGAAGAATTATTTTTACCATGAAAAACTACTTGTTCTGTTAAATTAGAATCTAAATTTTGCATAAAAATATTTGGATAACCTAAACGATCTGATACAAATACGATTTTTTTATCATCATCTACAAAGTTGCCATTTACATCAATACCCATATAATTTGTAATCTGTTTTAAATCTTTTGTATCTGTATCATACAAATACACATCTGGCTGATCTTTTGGCGCCATAGTAAGTAAAATTTTTTTACCATCATCGCTAACATCAGAAGCAACCATCATACCCTTACTAGCAATGATTTTTGTGATGTTTTTATTTTTCATATTATATTTATAAAGTGTTGGAATTTCATCTTCATAAGCAGTGAAATAAAATGCATCTTGTTCTTTATTTGCCCATTTGGGAAATAAATTTAAACCTTTTGATATTAATATCTTTTGATAAGTTAAAGTATAATCTGCTAACAAAATATCACTTTGCTTATTACCTTGAGTTCTAGCTATTAAAATTTTATGATCCATCCAATCAACTGGTGCAAAACCTAATTTTCTATTCATTTGAGCGACACTTCTATGTGCTAAAAATGGATATTCTTCAATGGAAAGAATTTGCTCATAAAATCTCGTTTTTGTTTCATTTGCAGCTAAAATTTCAACATCAATATCCAAAAGCTTACCATTTTTATTTAAAACATAAGAAAAAATATAATCACCTTGTTTTTCATCTTGAGTTAATTCAAAATTTGAACTCACTTTTATATCATTAACAAGCATATTATAAAAGCTTTTTTTAAGATCTAAATCATTCAATCTTGATTGATCTTTAATATAAATTTTAGGTAATTGCATACCTTTATTTACAACAGATATTGTCGCATCTTGCCCAAATAATACTGAACAAAAAAATAAAAACGCTAATATTTTTTTCATCACTTCTCCGTTTTAAACTCAATTATATCACTAAGTTTCATTTTAATTTTTCTTATTTTACCATTTGGAGGTAAAGTTATGTATTTTCCTTCTAAATTTTGCAAAAATTCTTTTGCCTTTTTATCAAAATTATCACTATGTGCACTAGTGGTACTTAACAAATAAAAATATCCGTTATTATCAATTACAAATTCTACTTCTATACTTAAATTACCACTAGGATTGTATATTCTCCATCTATCTTCAAGATGTTTTCTAACAGCACCTAAAAATTGATCATAAACTCCTATTTTTTGTTCTATAACAGATTGTCCTAGTTCTTGATTAATTTGTAGATTTTCATTTAATTGCTTAGAAAAATCATTGATTTTTTCTCTTTGAGTAAAAGTGGGTTTTTTCGATGGCATTGAAGATTGCACTTTTGTAGTTTTTTCTTCTTGATAGTCTTCTATTTTGCCAAATAACTCATTGAAAACACTAGCTTGTTGTTCTACATTTTGAGTATTAACATTTTTATTTGTAGTGTATTTTTGCAAAAGATTCTCTTCAAATAAACTTTGCAAATTTTCCTTTTGTAACTCTTGTATCATATTTACTTGATTTTGATTTATACTATCTCCAAGTTCTATATTAATAAAACTATTGGGATCAATGGTATATTCAATAGCTTTTGGCTTATATTCGACTAACTTAAAAAATACTAAAAAAACAACAAAAAAATAAACTAAAATCGCATAAGTAAAAGCTTTAAAATTATATGTAGAATTTTCTTCCATTTTTTACTCAGTTTGCAAAGCAACTTTTTGAAAACCCAAATGCTTCATTGTTCTTAAAACACTCATTACATCATCATATTTTAAATTCTTATCCGCTCTAATGAAAACTGTTTCTTGAGTATTATATTGCACTTTTAATGCATTCATATTATCCGCAAAACTTAAAAAATTAAATTTATCTTTTCCTATAAAAATTTCTTTTTTTGCATTAATTGTTATAATTAAACTTTTGATATTTGGAGCACTTGAAGTTTTTTGTGAACCTTGAGGAAGTTGAACTTTTTCTTCATATGTAATACTTGGTGCTGTTACCATTAAAATAGCAAGCAATACAAGCATAATATCCACTAAAGGTGTAATATTTAGTTCGGGTTTTTCTTCTAAAAACATCAATTAAACCTTTGCTGAACTTACTAATACTTTTATCTCACTATCTAAAATATTAATTAGTTCATAAGCTTTGCGTTTGATAATCAAATGAAAACTATATGCGGGAATTGCCACTAAAATTCCACAACCTGTAGCTACCAAAGCTTCACTAATTTTTGGTGCAATAATACTCAAAGAATTTTGCATTTCTAAACCACCAAAAGTTTCAAGTATAGAAATAACTGTACCAAAAAGACCTATAAAAGGAGAGGTTGAAGCAATAATACTAAGCCAAGTTAATCCAATTGTGGCTTTTTTTTCAACAGAATTTTTATAAATATTCATCTTAGTTTCATCAATCTCAATACATTTTTTTAAAATTGATGCACTTTGGCTTAAATCCCTCTCTCCTCTCATCAAAGCTTCTAAAGCCTGACTTTCATCTTGCATCCATTTATTAATAAGCATTAATCTTGAGAATAAAATGCTAAAACTAAGTATAAAATACACCGAAAGCCAAGCCAATACAATATAAGTAATTAAGCTTGTATTTTCAAAAAAATGAAAAATTGATTGAAAATCCACTATTTTTGCCTTACATTATTATCCATCTTAGCAAAAGTAGAAGCTAAAGCAACACTATCACTACTCATAGATTTGATTAAATCTTTTGCATCTGCTAATCTTTTTGCTATTTCACTATCACTATTTCCTCCAACCCACACAGCACCTTTTGCTAAAACACTTACTTTCGTTTCAGAAACTTTCGCATGACCTGAATCAATAGCAACTAACTCATGGGTAGAATCTGATTTTTCTATATCTATAATCCCTGCCCTTAAAGAAGAAATTAAAGATGCATGTCCTTTTAAAACACCAAATTCACCTTCACTTCCAGGAAGAACAATAGATTTTACATTATCATTGTAAATCATACCAAGAGGCGTTACCACCTCTATATGTATTAAATTATCCATTATTAAGCCTTAAGTTTTTCTGCTTTTTCAATAACTTCATCAATTCCACCTACCATATAGAAAGCATTTTCAGGTAAATGGTCATATTTTCCTTCTAAAATACCTTTAAAACCTGCTATTGTATCTTCTAAACTAATATATTTACCAGGACTTCCTGTAAATACTTCAGCAACGAAGAATGGTTGAGATAGGAATTTTTCAATTTTTCTTGCTCTTTCAACGATCAATTTATCTTCTTCACTCAATTCATCCATACCTAAAATAGCAATAATATCTTGCAAATCTTTGTATTTTTGAAGTACTGATTGTACTCCACGAGCTACTTTATAATGCTCTTCACCAATAATTTGTGGATCAAGCATTCTTGAAGTAGAATCAAGCGGATCAACAGCTGGATAAATACCTTTTTCAGCAATTGATCTATTTAAAACCGTAGTTGCATCTAAATGCGCAAAAACAGTTGCAGGAGCAGGGTCTGTTAAATCATCTGCTGGCACATAAACTGCTTGAACTGAAGTAATAGAACCTTTTTTAGTTGAAGTAATTCTTTCTTGGAATTTACCCATTTCGCTAGCTAAAGTTGGTTGATAGCCAACAGCTGAAGGAATTCTTCCTAAAAGTGCCGACATTTCGGAACCTGATTGTGAAAATCTAAAGATATTATCAATAAACATCAACACATCAAGTCCCATTTCATCTCTAAAATACTCAGCCATAGTAAGACCTGTTAAAGCAATACGATTTCTTGCTCCTGGTGGTTCATTCATTTGACCATAACATAATGCAACTTTATCTAAAACATTACTTTCTTTCATTTCATTGTAAAGATCATTACCCTCGCGAGTTCTTTCACCAACACCTGCAAAAACAGAATAACCGCTATGTTTAAATGCAACATTGTGGATTAACTCCATAATAATAACGGTTTTACCAACACCTGCACCACCAAAAAGTCCTACTTTGCCACCTTTTGCATAAGGAGCTAACAAATCAACTACCTTAATACCTGTTTCAAAAATTTCACTTTTTGTACTTTGCTCTTCAAATGGAGGTGGATCTCTATGGATTGACCAATGTTTATCAAAATTGATCTCTTCGCCCTCATCAATCAAATCACCTGTTACATTGAAAATTCTTCCAAGTACTTTTTCACCCACTGGAACGCTAATTGGGTTTCCAGTCGCAACAGCCGTTAAACCCCTAACAAGACCATCAGTCATATCCATAGCGATAGTTCTTACTTTATTATCACCCAAATGCGCAGCTACTTCAAGCACTAGCTTGCATTCTTTTCCTTCTAATTCATAATTTACAATTATAGCTTCGTTAATTTGCGGAAGATATTCTTTAAATTCAACATCAACCACTGGTCCTAAAACTTGAGAAATAAAACCTTGCATCATCACTCCTAAATTTATTTCATTGACTCAACACCACTGATAATTTCTATCAATTCGGTGGTAATAGATTCTTGTCTTGCTTTATTATAAGCTAAATTGAGTTGTTTAACTCTAGCTTTTGCATTATTGGTTGCATTATCCATAGCTTGCATTCTTGCACTATGCTCAGCCGCCAAAGAATCAACTAAAGAAAAATACATATTATATTCAAAATAAGTTTTTAATAAATCATTTAAAATTTCTTCATCTTCAGGTTCTAAATCCATTAAAGATTGAGACTCTTGTTCTTCTTTGCTCGCAATAGCTTGCACTGGTAATAATTCATTAATACGAATTTCTTGTGAAATCATATTTTTATAGCCATTATGTACAATTACAACCTTATCTGTAACTTCATTTATAAAATCATCAACTGCATTTTCAATAATAGCACAAGCTTTTTCATAATCAGGGCTAGAGCTTGTGTCTAAATATTTTTCTAAAATTTCAATATTTTGAAAATTAAAATACTCTATACCTGTTTTACCAATAGCTCTTAATCTTACTTTGATTTTTTTTGCTTTACAATCTTCAAGCATTTCATTTACTGTTTTAATAGTTTTAATGTTAAAACCACCGCATAAACCTTTATCAGCAGTAATGAAAATAATATCCATTTTCTCAATATTGTCTTTTTTTCTAAAAAACGGAAGTTTATCATCAAGTCCTTCGTATTGATTAATCTTGAAAGCAATTTCAGATAAAACTTCATCAATTTTTTGAGCAAAAACTTTTGACTTTTTAGCTGCCTCTTCTGCCTTTCTTAATTTGGCAGTAGAGACAAGCTTCATAGCATTAGTTGTCTTTTGTGTATTATGAACACTTTTTATTTTTCTTTTAATTTCTTTTAAATTAGACATTTAAAAACCTTATATGTGGTTTGCTTTAAACTCACTCAATGCTTTAGCTAATTTTTCTTCTAAATCTTTATCTAAAGCCTTTTTGGTTCTAATTTGCTCAAAAATTTCTGGATATTTAGCTTCAATAAATGGATATAAAGCTGCTTCAAATTCTCCAATTTTAGAAACTGCTATATCATCTAAATATCCTTTAGTTCCCGCATAAATCATCACTACTTGATTTTCAGCTGAAAGCGGAGAATATGGAGGTTGCTTTAAAACTTCAACCATTCTTTGTCCGCGTTCAAGTTGCTTTCTACTTGCTTCATCTAAATCACTTGCAAATTGTGCAAAAGCTTGCAATTCTCTATATTGAGCTAAGTCAAGTCTTAAGGTACCTGAAACTTGTTTTGTTGCTTTAATTTGTGCAGCACCACCAACACGAGACACAGATAAACCAACATTAATCGCAGGACGAATACCTGAGTTAAACAAATCTGTCTCTAAGAAAATTTGACCATCGGTAATTGAAATAACATTGGTTGGAATGTAAGCTGAAACATCCCCTGCTTGAGTTTCAATAATAGGTAATGCTGTTAAGCTTCCTGCACCAAGCTCATCACTTAATTTACTTGCTCTTTCAAGCAATCTTGAATGTAAATAAAATACATCCCCTGGATAAGCTTCACGACCCGGAGGACGACGCAAAATCAAAGACATTTCACGATAGGCAACAGCATGCTTACTCAAATCATCATAAACAATCAACGCATGTCTTGAGTTATCTCTAAAATACTCACCCATAGTTACACCTGTATATGGAGCAAGATATTGCAATGCAGCAGGATCTGAAGCACCTGCATTTACCACTATACTATAATCCATTGCGCCGTATTCTTCAAGCTTTTTAACTACTTGAGCCACTGTGCTTTGTTTTTGACCAATTGCCACATAAATACAAATAACATCTTTACCTTTTTGACTAATAATCGTATCTATTGCAACAGTAGTTTTACCCGTTTGTCTATCACCAATAATTAGCTCTCTTTGTCCTCTACCAATTGGAACTAAAGCATCAATAGCTTTAATACCCGTATGTAATGGTTCATGAACACTTTTTCTAGCCATAATACCTTTTGCTTTTTCTTCCACAAAGCGATATTCACTTGTTTCAATAGCTCCTTTAGCATCAATTGGCTCACCTAAAGCATTCACAACACGGCCTATCAACGCATCACCAACTGGAACCTTTAGAAGTTTTTTTAATCTTTTTACAGAACTTCCTTCTTTTAAGCCAAGTCCCTTTCCTAAAATAACAATACCAACACTTGATTCTTCAAGGTTAAGCACCATTCCCTTTTCGCCATTTTCAAATTCAACCATCTCACCGGCCATAGCATTTTTAAGACCATAAACCTTAGCAACACCATCAGCAACTGAAATAATCTTACCGGTTTCTTCTATTTCAAGATTAAAATCAAATTTTTCAATTCTTTCTTTTATAATAGAACTAATTTCATCTGCTTTAAATTTCATCAAGTCTCCTTAAATTGCTTTTAATATATATTCATTCATTTTAGCTTTTAAGCTTTGCATTGAAAATGAAATTTCATAACCAAGTCCATCTAAGCTAATTTTTACACTGTCATTATCACTTATTTTACTATCTAATCTAATCTTTGCGTTGAATTTAAGACTAAGTTTTTCTTCTAAATTTTTAATTTCTTCTTCACTTAATTTTTCTTTTGAATAAACTTGCCCTAAAAATTCATTTTCTTTTAATGCTTTTTGTTCACTCAATTCTTTAGTAATGCTTGGAATTAACATCTCTCTATTGTTGCCAACAACTAAGCTCATAAAATTTTTAAAAGCATCACTTGGATTATCTAATAAAGAAAGTATAAAATCTAATTTTTTTTCTTGTTTAAGCTCATAAGCATTTAAAATACTTACAAATTTATCAGAAGCAAAAGCTGAACTAAGTTGTAATAAATTTGAATAAAAATTTTCAAAATCTTTTCTTTCTAATATAGCTTTTGCATAGGTTTTTGCAATTACACTTTCCATCAAGACACCTTTTTCATCATGATATTTAAAATTTCTTTTTGCTGAAGCTGTAAACTTTGATCTTCAAAAATTTCTTCTAAAACCGCTTGCACAACTTCTTTTTCCATTCTTCTTATTTCATATTCTTTATGTTCTTCATAAGTTTTTTCTAAAGCCTTAATCTCCATTTTTGTTTCAGCTTCTATTTTATCTGTAATGATTTCTGCTTCTTTTTTTGCAAGAGCAACTGCATTAATTGCTTCTTGTTTAGCTAAATCTAGTTTTTTCATCATTTCTAATTTATGATTTTTGCTTGCAATAAGTTTTTCTTGTATTTCATTCATCCTAGAGGCAATTTTTGCAATTCTTCCGTGGTAAAAATTTTTTAAAGGTGTTGCTATAAAATAATATAAAATAGCAGCAAACAAAACAAAATTAACTGCTCTTGGGATAATATCATACTCGCCACTTCCATTACCTGCTGCAAAAGCATAAAAAGGAAGCACCAATAATAATGTAATTTTTTTCAACATTTATCTTCCTTAAATTTTACTCAAGCTATCTTTAAAGCTTTGCTTAAATTCTGGCATTTTTAACCGCATCTCTTCTTTTAATTCTTTTTCTTTTTCTCTTAGACTTTTTAGAAAAACATGCATTTGTTCTTCTAATTCTTTTTTCTTTATTGATAATTCTTTTTCTTGTTTTATTTTAGCTTCTTCTACTGCTTTTGCTTTGATTTGATTAATCTCATCTCTTGTTTGTATATGAATTTTTTCCAACTCATTTTCTACATTTGAAACATCATCAGAATTTTTTTTCATTTTTTCTTCGTCATTTTTAATGGTCAAATCTCTAGAATCCATAAATTTAATCAAAGGTTTATAGAGTATAGAATTTAAAATTGCTATCATGAGCAAAAAAATGACACCAGTAGCTATCATGATGGAAAAATGTACATCATTAAACATTAATACTCCTAAATAAATCTAAATAAAACGCGCAATTATACCAAAATATACCTAAAAGCATATTTAATCTAGTATTTTTAAAAATTTTAAAATCTCATTTTCGTCAGAAAAATTAACAATAATTTTTAAATCTTTCACCACTGTCTTAAATCCAAAAGATTCTATTTTTTCTTTTAAATTTAATATAGATTGATTTTGCTTATTTAAATTTGTATTTTTTTCTAAATTATTTGAATTTTTAAAATTTTTAATCAGTTTTTCTGTATCTCTTACATTAAGTTTTTGACCTATTATAGTATCAACTATCATTTTTTCTTCTTCTTTTTCAAGTCCTACTAAAACTTTTGCATGACCTTGTGAAATTTTACCTTCTATAATGAAATTTTGTGTTTGCTCATTTAAATTTAAAAGTCTTAAGGTATTAGCAATTTGTGGTCTTGACTTGTGAATAAGATCTGCTAATTTTTCTTGAGTTATGTCATGAATTTCCAATAATTCTTTATAAGAATGTGCCAATTCTATAGGATTTAAATTTTCCCTTTGGATATTTTCAATCAAAGCAAGCTCGCGTAATTTTATATCATCCACATTTAAAACTACGGCTTTAATCTGTTCTTTTTCTAAAAGCTTACATGCTCTAAATCTTCTCTCGCCAGCTATTATAATATAATCAAATTCATCTTTTTTAAAAACTACAATAGGCTGAATTAAACCATATTCTTTAATAGACCCCGCAAGCTCTTCTAAAGCTTGTGTATCAAAATTTTTCCTTGGCTGATAAGGATTTGGACTAATTAAATCTATATCAATTTCTTCTATTTTGCCTTCTTTTGATCCTAATTCTTTTTCATAAACCTCATCAATATCAGCCAAAATACTACTTAAACCTCTTCCTAATGCACTTTTTTTTGCCATTTTTTATCCTAATATAGAATGTGCTAAATTTTGATATGCTACTGAACCTGGGGATTTTATATCATAAAGTATAATAGGTTTTCCATAACTTGGACTTTCAGCAAGTTTTACATTTCTTGGTATGATGATAAAATCATCTTCATTATCACCTGTTCTAAATAGCTTTTGCTTGAAATTTTGCTTTAAATCTTCCACGGTATCTTTTGAAAGATTATTTTGTGAGCTATACATAGTTGGTAAAAAACCTTTTATTTTTAACTTTGGGTTGATAGTTTTTTTCACAAATTTTATGGTGTTTAAAACCATCGCAACACCCTCAAGCGCATAAAATTCACATTGTATAGGGATAATAACACTATCACTTGCTGCAAAAGCATTTACCGTAATGCTTCCAAGTGCAGGAGGTGAGTCAATGATAATAAAATCATAATCTTTAGCAATTTCTTTGATTTTTTCTCTTAAAATCGTTCTATATTCTCCGCTTTCTTTTACTACTTCTTGTTCAATTCCAACCAAAGAAATATTTGATGGAGCTAAGTATAATTGTGGAAGTTCAGTTTTTAAAATGATTTCAGAAAGTTTTTTCCTGCCTATAAAAACATGGTAAATATTATACTCATAATTACTTCTATTAAAACCAAGTCCTGTTGTAGCATTAGCTTGTGGATCAATATCTATCAAAAGAACCTTTTTTTCAGCTACTGCTAAAGAAGCCGCTAGATTAATAGCGGTAGTAGTTTTACCTACCCCGCCTTTTTGATTTGCAATAGTTATTATCTCACTCA
Organism: Campylobacter sp. IFREMER_LSEM_CL908; assembly: GCF_025771545.1. Lineage (NCBI taxonomy): Bacteria > Pseudomonadati > Campylobacterota > Epsilonproteobacteria > Campylobacterales > Campylobacteraceae > Campylobacter > Campylobacter sp. IFREMER_LSEM_CL908. The sequence continues at coordinate 44,243 of NZ_JAKMQK010000009.1, read as the reverse complement.
TCTTAAACTATATATCCTTTTATTATCTAACAATATAGAACCATCTTTATACAACAAAGCATCTTTTAAAGATAAAATCTTACCTTCATTATGTATAAAAAAATTTCTTGATTTTTCAAATTCTAGCATATACTTGCTAAAAATATTCTTCCATAAAATTTTCTCATCTACATAAGAAAAATACTCATTTAAAAGTTTTGCTATATCTACTTCTATATCTAAAATTTCAGCATTAAATGGAGCATATTTAAGATTAATCCCTATTCCTACAACCAAAAAATCATTGATTTTAGAACTCATCAATCCACCTATTTTTTTATCTTCTATATAAAAATCATTAGGCCATTTAATCCATACTTTAGAATTTTTTCTTTGCAATACTTCTTTCATTAAAAATGCAAAATATATACTAGCAGAAGCCAAAGGAAGATCTTGTGCTAATTCTTGAGTTTTTATGCAAAAAGATACATGTAAATTTCCTTGCTTACTTTGCCAAGTATTGTCCCTACTACCTATACCAGCACTTTGGATAAAAGTACAAATGGCTGTATTGTTAGTAATTTCTCCACTACGAATTTTATCACTTAAATAAATTTGAGTTGATTCAAGCTCATCAAAATAAACTATCTCCAAGTTTTAACCTTTTTCCATTTAAATAAGTCTTAGCGTCTAAAGCCTTTTTTCCACTTTCTTGTAAATTTTTAATCCTTAAAACACCTTTTTTACATGAAAGCAAAAAGCCTTCCTTTTCTATTTGTAAAATCACGCCTGATTTTTGAGTTTTTTCACTATCGACTAATTCTATATCTAAAAATTTCAAACCATTTTCTAAAAAAATTCCAGGCCAAGGTGTAAAAGCTAAAAATTTTTGATAAATTTCATTTGCATTATTTAAAGCAATCAAGCCATCTTCTTTTTTGATTTTTTTACAATGTGTAACTAAATTTTCATCTTGTTTTTTTGGGATAATTTTTTCAAAATTCAAAAGCGTAGAAACAGTAAGTTTAGCAGCTAAATTTGAAAGCATAATAAACACTTCAGCTGAATTTTTACCTGCGATATCACATTCTATACTTTCTAAGATTGCACCACTATCAAGCCCTTCTTCCATAAGCATAGTACAAACCCCGCTTATTTTATCCCCATTTAAAATAGCGCTTTGTATAGGCGAAGCCCCGCGATATTTAGGAAGTAAGGAAGCGTGCAAATTGATACAAGGAGCAATATCTAAAATTTCTTTTGGTAAAATCTTCCCATAAGCAGCAACAACTATAAAATCAGGTTTTAGGCTTTTTATTCTATTAGTTATGTTTTCATCTTTTAAGTCTTTTGGAGTGAAAATTTCTATATTTAAATTATTTTCTAAAATAAATTTTTTAGTATCACTTGGAGTTAGAATTTGCTTTCTACCCACAGGTTTGTCAGGTTGAGTAAATAAAGCTTGGATATTAAACCCTTTGTCAACAAGCTCTTTTAAAATACAAGTTGCATAAGATGGAGTTCCCATAAAAATGATATTTTTCATAATACCACTATCCTTTTTTTATAAGTTTTTATAGCTTTTTGATATGAAAGCTCAAGATAATCTTTAAAAATTTCAAAATTTTTTCTAGAAGGGTTGTTGATGCAAATATATCCCATATAAGCATAAATTGGATGAGGCATGATAAAATCAAGCATAGAAAAATCATAATTTAAACTAACAACCTCACCCTTTAAAGCTTTTTTAGGTTTTTTACCAAAAAGATTTTGGTAATCTTGATCACAAAGAGAGCAACTTAGACGAAATACACCTTCTCTATTTAAATTCGAAGCTTTATCATTTATGCCATCATTTTCTTTAATAGTGCAAAAATAAACTCCGTTTTTTAAAACCTTATCGGGATTATAAAAAAAGCTATGTTCTTTATAAGTAAATTTATATACCAAGCCTTTAAAATTAGACTTGATATATTCTTGAATAAAATCTATAGTTAAATTTTCACTCATCAAAGATTATTTTGACTTCTAATTTTTTTAACTTCTTCTAAAAGCATAAATTTAAGCTCTTTAAGTCCGGTTTTTTCAAGGCTTGATACTTTAACAAAAAAGCTTTGTGGATTATTTTGACTTTGCAAATAAGCTTTTAGCTCATTATAATCTTCTTCCATTTTTTGTGCAAATTCTTCGCCTAAATTTACGCTATCACTTTTTGAAAGCATTAAGCCAAAATTTCTTGCATAAAGTTTGCTTGAAAATTTTTCCAATTCTTTTCTTAAAATACAAAATTGCTCTTTTAAGCTCATATCTCTTAATGGATCAAGCACAAAAAGCAAAAAAGAAGTTCTTTCTATGTGTCTTAAAAACTCAAGTCCCAAACCCCTACCATCGCTTGCACCTTCTATAATACCTGGGATATCTGCCATCACAAAAGAATTATAATCATCTACTTCAACCATACCAAGTTTTGGAGTTAAAGTAGTAAATTCATAATTAGCTATTTCAGGTCTTGCATTAGATACTACGCTTATAAGAGTGGATTTTCCTACATTTGGAAAGCCCACAAGTCCAACATCTGCTATGAGTTTTAATTCTAAGCGCACACTTAAGGTTTTTCCTGCCACACCCGGTTGGGCATAATCTGGGCGTTGATTAGTAGAGTTTTTAAAATGAGTATTACCAAGACCACCTTTACCGCCTTTTAAAAATAATTCTTTTTGGCCTTCTACTAGCATATCAAGTAAAACTTCCCCACTTTGTGCGTCAATTACTTGAGTGCCTTGAGGGACGATTAATTCTAAGCTCTCCCCTCTTTTGCCGTTTTTATTACGACCTAGGCCTGGCTGGCCATTTTGTGCTTTAAGTTCTTTCTTACCCTTAAAGTGTGCTAGCGTATGGGTATTATTGTCACATATAAAATATACATCGCCGCCATTTCCACCATCGCCACCATCAGGCCCACCGAGTGGAACATGTTTTTCACGGCGAAAACTCACAGCACCTTTGCCACCATTACCTGAACTTAAAACTAATTTCACATTATCTATAAACATACAATCACCAAAATATAAATTTTTAAAATAATATTATATTTTTTTTAATATATTAAGATTAAAAAGAAGAAAAAGGCTACAAAGTAGCCTTAAAATTATGCAGGATAAACAGAAACTTTTTTTCTATTTTTATCTTTTCTTTCGAATTTTACAAAACCATCAATTAAAGCAAAAATTGTATGATCTTTTCCTATGCCTACATTATTACCCGCATGAGTTGCTGTTCCTCTTTGGCGGATGATGATGTTGCCAGCGCGAACAAATTCTCCACCAAATTTTTTAACACCTAGACGACGACCTATAGAATCACGATTATTCTGAGTTGAACCTTGACCTTTCTTGTGTGCCATTCTTTACTCCTTAAGCTTTAATATCTACTACTCTAACGCGAGTAAATTGTCTTCTAAAACCGCGTTTTAATTTTGAGTCTTTTCTGCGTCTTTTTTTATAAATTACAACTTTTTTGTCTTTTCCATGAGCAATCACTTCTAAAACAACTTTTGCACCCGCAACAAACGGCGCACCTACCTTTAATTCTTTATCGCATATAGCAAGAACTTCACTTACCTCTATGCTTGATTTTGCTTCAGCTTCAAAACGATCTAGTTTAAGCTCATCACCTTGGCTTACTCTGTATTGTTTTCCACTGTGTTTTATAATAGCATACATACAGCTATCCTTTCTTAAAATATTTTGGTAGCACCATAAAGCATTATGCATAAACATAAATTTAGAAAGCTTTAATGGCTAAAAGCAGTAATTATATCTTGATTTTATATAAAGTAAGCTTAAGACGCAAAAAGCGTCTTAAGATTTAAATTAAAGCTCTGGTTTTGGAGTTTTTTCAGTTGCTTTTGGAAGTTGAGGGTAAGTAATGCTTGGTTTTTTACCTGTTAAGGCATGTAAGAAAGTTTCTATAGAAGCTGCTTCTTTATCAGAAATTTCTATGCCAAGTTGCACACTGCCCATTTCTTTGATTGCTTCTTGTAAAGACCAAATAGCACCATTGTGAAAATACGGAGCAGTTTCAGCAATATTTCTTAAGGTTGGAGTTTTAACTAAGCCATTTGCATCACCTTTAAAATCTCCTACATTTGCAAATTTATATTTAGCTGCTACTTGGAAAGCCTGCATACTACCACCTAAATTTACTCCTGTATGACAAGCTGTACAGCCTTTATCGATGAAAGTTTTCAAACCTTCTTTTTCTTTTTTATTTAATGCTTTTGTATCACCTTCTAAGAATTTATCAAATTTAGATGGAGTTAAAAGTGTTCTTTCAAATGTAGCAATAGCATCTGCAATATTATCAAAAGTTACTCCACTGCTACCATAAACTTTTTTAAATTCTTTTACATATTCTGGCATAGAAGCTATTTTTTCTACTGCTAATTTAGCAGGAGTTGCCATTTCAGGTTCTGCTTCAATTGGTCCTTTTGCTTGATCTGCTAAAGTTCCTGCTCTACCATCCCAAAATTGAGTTGAATTTAAAACTGAGTTATAAACTGTTGGCGAATTTAAATGATGAGGATTAGCTGTCCATTTATGTCCTACAGCAGCCGCTATACCATCAGTACCACCCATACCTAAATTATGACAGGTATTACAAGAAATCAAACCACTTTTAGAAAGTCTTGGCTCAAAATACAGCTTTTTACCAAGGTTAGCTTTCTCTTTAGAGAATTTACTAGCTTTAATACCCATTTCTTTTAATAGTTTTTCAACACCTGTCTGATCTTTTGGTAAAGGTGCCAAACCTGCAGCTTTTGCTTCATCAAGCAAAGCTTTATCGTTAGCAAAAGCAGTTGATGCAACTAATAATGATGCAACTAATAATGAAATTTTTTTCATTATCTACTCCTAAATAAGATAAAATAAAGCCTATTTAAAATAAACTTATTGAAAATATATCTATAATTTTCTTTAAATAATATAAAAAATTTATATTTAACAATAAAAATTATTATAGGAGAAAATATCTCTTAAATATTTATTTCAGGGTTTTTTGCTATTATTACAGAGTTTTACAAAAATCTTAGGGAAAAGTAAATGGAAAATTTAATAATCTATCTTTTAGCTTATCTCATAGGCGCTATACCATTTGGGCTTTTACTAGCTCAAATCTTTGCTAAAACAAACATTAAAAATATGGGTAGTAAAAGTATAGGCGCTACAAATGTTTTAAGGGTAGTAAAAGAAAGCGATCCTAAACTAGCTAAAATACTTGCTATTGCAACCGCTATTTTAGACGCATTAAAAGGAATCATACCTATATTAGTGGCAAAATTTATGGGCTATGATGAAAATATCTTATGGACTATGGCTGTTTTAGCAGTATTTGGGCACTGCTTTTCTCCTTATTTAAAATTTGAAGGTGGTAAAGGAGTGGCTACAGGGGCTGGGGTTTTAGCAGTATTTTTACCTTTTGAAATAATATCTGCGGTTTTAGCTTGGTTTATCATAGGAAAGGTATTTAAAATTTCAAGCTTAGCTTCATTAGGAGCTTTAATTGTTTTAATAGCTACTTCATTTATTTTTCATTATGACATGCCTGTGATCAACACCCATGCACCAATTTTTGTTATTGCATTTATAGTAATTTATAAACATATACCAAATATTTTAAGGCTTATTGGAAAACAAGAATGCAAAGTCATATAAAAGTCAGTTTAGAATTTAAATGTATTATAGGGCTTTTGGATTTTGAAAGAATTCAAGAACAAAAAGTTATTATAGAACTAGAAGCTAAAAGTAAAAAATTTTTAGATTATGCAAAACTTTGTATTAGAATAGAAAAAATTTATAAAAAGAAAAAATTTAAAACTATAGAAAAATCTTTAAAATACATATGCAAGGATATTAAAAAACATAATAAAAAGCTTAAATTTATAAATATCACTTGTTACAAACCTGATATTATCAAAAATGCATGCGTTGGAGCTAGTCTGAGTAAAAAATATTAAAATTTTTTTAAAGAATTTTGAACATTTGCTTAATTTGTGTTATACTTTTGCACTAAAACTATCTTCAAAGGAATAAAATGCGTATTTTAGTTGTAGAAGATGAAGCATCACTTAATAAAACTCTATCAAATACCTTAAATGAGTTTGGCTACCAAAGTGATACTTCAGAAAATTTTAAAGACGCTGAGTATTTTATAGGTATTAGACACTATGATTTAGTATTATCAAATTGGACTATTGGCAATAATGACGCAAGTGATTTAATTAATGCCATTAAGCAAAAATCTCCAAGAACCGCTATAGTTACAATATGCGCAAAAGCAGATAAAGAAAATGAAATCAAAGCTTTGAAAGCTGGAGCAGATGATTATATAAAAAAACCTTTAGATTTTGAAATTTTAATGGCGAGAATTGAAGCTAGACTTAGATTTGGCGGAACAAATGTGATCAAAATCGATGATTTAGTGATTGATCCTGATGAAGAAAAAATCACTTATCAAGGAAAAGATATAGAATTAAAAGGAAAACCTTTTGAAGTTTTAACTCATTTAGCTAGACATTCAGATCAGATTGTGTCAAAAGAACAACTTTTAGATGCTATTTGGGAAGAACCTGAACTTGTAACTCCAAATGTTATAGAGGTTGCAATCAATCAAATAAGACAAAAAATGGATAAACCGCTTAACATCTCTACCATAGAAACCGTGCGTCGTAGAGGGTATCGTTTTTGTTTTCCTAAAAAAACTAACTAAAATTTTAGAATGATTTAATCATTCTAAAAAGTAGATTTTGTTTTTTCTTTCATTTTAAATTACCTATAAGTTTTTATATAGTATAAGTTTGCTTTATTACTTATAAAAAGGAAAAAAATATGTCACTTTTAATCACTAGAGAATGCATATCCTGTGATGCATGTAGGGAAGAATGTCCCGATGAAGCAATCTATGATAATGATCCAATTTATGTCATAGATCCTGATCTTTGTACTGAATGTGTGAATGAATTTTCAGAACCAGCTTGTATAGTAGCTTGTCCAGTAGATTGTATCATACCTGATCCTGATAATGTAGAAAGCATTGATGAGCTTCGCTTAAAACATAAAAATAAAGATATTTAATGGCTAAAAAAACAGCAGTAATTGACCTTGGCTCTAATTCCGTTCGTATGGTAGTTTTTGAAAAAACCTCAAGATATGGTTTTTTCATTTGTAGTGAGCACAAAAAGAAAGTAAGACTTGGAGAAAATGCTTACAATAATAATAAAATTCTTCAAGAAGAAGCCATGCTTAAAGCCGAAAAAGCTTTGACTTATTTTAAGGAAAAAGCTTTAAAAGAAAAATGTAGAAAAATTATTGCTGTTGGAACTTCTGCATTAAGAGATGCACCCAATGCTAAAGATTTCATAGCTAGAATAGCAAAAAATGTAGGTTTAAATATAAAATGTATTAATGGAAAAACAGAGTCATTTTTAGGTGGGCTTGCTGCGCTAAATTTACTATCAGATATTCAAAATGCCACCACTATAGATATAGGTGGAGGATCGACTGAGCTTTGTTTAATCAAAGAAGGTAGGATTGTAGATTGTATTTCACTTGATCTTGGCACAGTAAGATTAAAAGAAATTTTTTACGATACAAAAAAATTTAATGCACTAGACCAATTTATACAAGAAGCACTAAAACAAGTTCCAAAGCATTTTCAAAATGAAAATATCATTGCCATAGGTGGAAGTTTAAGGGCATTGTCAAATTCTATAATGAAAAAAAACTCTTACCCGTTAAAAATGATTCATAATTTTAGTTATAGTTTTGAAAAAGAAAAAAATCACATAGAAAAAATTCAAAATGCCAAAAATTTAAATGATTTTAACATAAAAAAAGATCGTTTTGATACTATAAAAGAAGGATGTGTGATATTTTTAGCACTAGCAAAAAATTTAAAAGCTAAAAATATCATCACCTCTGCAGTGGGTGTTAGAGAAGGTGTATTTTTATCTAATCTTTTTCAAAAATATACTAAAATAAAAAATGAAACAACGGATTTTTCAAAATTTAATGCCAAATTTCCTCCGAATTTCAATCCAAGCTTAAAATCTATACAAGATCGTTTTAGTATAGATTATAATGATAAAAGTGCTTATTTTGCAAATAAATTATTTGATGCCCTTTTACCTATCCATAAAATTAATCTTGCTTTTAAAAAAGATCTTATAAATGCTGCAAAATTATCGCATATAGGCGAAAGAATTAATTTTTATTTTGCCAATGAACATAGTGCTTATATAGCTCTAAATAGCCTGCATTTTGGTTTTTCACATAAAGAAATTTTATTAATTTCTACTATTTTAAAAGCTAATGGAAAAAAAATCAATCCATTTGCGATAGAAAATATAAAAGATTTACTACCAAATAATCACATATTAGCTTGGCTTAATTTTATTTTAGCTTTATCAAAAAAACTTGCAAAAGACACTGATGAGAATCTTGATTTCACGCTAAAAAATCATACTTTGTATATATACTCGACTAAAAAACAAATTTATTTTTCGAAAGAAGAAATCAAAAAAATTTCAAAGCCAAAACTTATCATTTTGGCTTTTAATCAGCAAAATTAATTATTTTGTTTTAAAAGTAAATTTTGCAATCTTTGTTTATTTTCTTCAAAATAAGAGTCAAAATCTTTTTCTTTTGGCTTTTGAGGTGCTTTGTTTTGTTCTTCATTTTTTATCAAAGCTTCATTTGTTTCTAATACTACATTAGAATTTCCTATAATCATAGTATAACGCTTTAAACCATATTCAAAAACTACAAGTTGATTGTGTCTATCAAGTGGTCTTTGAAAGATTAAATTAAAATTCCTATCTAAAGGGTGTTTTTGTCTTAGATATATTTTTAAAAACCAAAGTCCAACAAGCAAAAGTATCAAAACGCTTACAACTAAAATATAATTTGTAAAATCATATTCTTGCATTTTTATTTCCTCATTTTTTTCCTCTAAGCTTTTTTTAGTACTTAAATTTACACCTTCTTTTTGAGCACGCAATCTTAAACCATATTCACCAATCGCATCAGCGGTAATTTGTATTTTATCGCCTACACTTAAAGCTATAAAAGTTTTTTTATCTTCTGAAAAAATTTTAATTTTTTTTATAATATCAGAATTTAACGCTCTATCTTCCTCTTTTGCACTTTTAGCATTTAAAGTAAAAATAATAATACCATCTTTTTTCTTTTGACTAATACCTTCTTTATAAGGAACATCAAATGAAAAAGTAATATCCACCCTATCTTCTCTTGGATAAATATTGTAATCAAGAATTTTTGCCCCAAAAAGAGGTAAAGCAAGTAGTAAAATCCAAATAAATTTCATTGCAATTCTTTTTTGAAATACTGCAATACTGATTTAGAATCTAAAATTTCATTAATCCTTATAGCAAGGTTTTTCTCATACACCATTACCTCACCTTTTCCAAAAATTCTTCTATTTAAATAAAGTTCCACGCTTTCACCCGCTGGCTTTTCAAGGTCTATCACAGAACCAACTTCTAGCTTTAAAAGCTCTCTTACGCTCATATTAGTAGTACCAAGCTCACTAACAAAATCAACGCTAATATCTAAAATATCTTCATAAGATTGCAACAATCCTAAATGATCTTCTATCATAATTTTTTATAACCTATTCTAAAACGAGCATTTTTCATTTCATAAGTAAATTTTTCTTTGAGTTTGATTTTTGAAAATCCGTCAATACGTCCTAAATATTCAGGAACACCCAAACGATACTCATCTTTGCCATTAGTGTCATTAAGTAATTTTTTGGCATAACCTATAATTTGATTAGCTACTTCTTTTACTAAATCTGCTAGATCATCTTCTTTTAACTCTTCATGCAATAAAAATTGCGCAATCTCATTAAGAGCCTTTTTTTGAAAAAACAGATAAAAACTATATTCTTCATCTTTAAAATACAAAGGTATAGAAGCCCCATAAAGCTCGCCTCTAATCACGCTTGTTGGTGTAATTTTAAGTTTTAAAATGTGTTCACAAAAGTGATAAATCGAATATTCTAGTGTTTTAGTCATAGTTTTTTCCTTAGATAACTTTATAATAAATTTATTTTACTAAATAAACCTTTAATCATAATTAATAATTAAAATATAAAATATAGTAAATTTTTATTTAAATTAAAAAAGGTTTTTTAATGTTTATAGAAAATTTTAACACAAATGAAAAAGTTTTCATCATCGCTGAACTTTCAGCCAATCATGCAAATAATCTTGAAATAGCTTTGAAAACTATACAAGCAGCCAAACAAGCAGGAGCTGATGCTATAAAAATTCAAACCTATACCCCAGATAGCTTAACACTAAATTCTGACAAAAAAGATTTTATTATTGAAGGTGGTTTATGGCATGGACGCAAATTATATGAGCTCTACGAAGAAGCTAAAACTCCTTATGAGTGGCATGAAAAACTTTTTGAATGTGCTAAAAATGAAGGTTTAATTTGCTTTTCTAGTCCTTTTTCTAAGGAAGATGTAAATTTTTTAAGGCAATTTAATCCCCCAGCTTATAAAATCGCTTCCTTTGAAGCAAATGATTATGATTTTGTGCGTTATGTAGCAAAAGAAAACAAACCTACTTTAGTTTCTACAGGCATAGCCTATGAAGAAGAACTTGAAATGATTGTTAAAATTTTTAAAGAAGAAAACAATCCGAATTTGATTTTGCTTAAATGCACCTCGGCTTATCCTTCACAAATTTGTGATTTAAATTTAAATGTCATAAAAACTTTACAAGAAAAATTTAACACTATTATTGGTTTAAGTGATCATAGCGAGGGATTTTTAGCACCAACTTTAGCCGTAGCTCTTGGCGCAAGAGTCATAGAAAAACATTTTATATTAGACAAAACTTTAAATAGTGCTGATGCTAAATTTAGTCTTGATTTTGAGGAGTTTAAGCAAATGTGTTCTATGGTGCGTTTAAGCGAGCAAGCTTTAGGAAACAAAGAATTTAGCATGGATGAAAAAACTTTAAAAAACCGCCATTTTGCAAGAAGTTTATACGCAAGCAAAGACATCAAAAAAGGTGATATTTTCACACAAGAAAATATAAAAAGCGTAAGACCAAGCCTAGGTTTGCATCCTAAATTTTTACCTATCATGCTTGGTAAAAAAGCAAGTTGTGATATAGAATTTGCTAAAGCTTTAGAAGAAAAACATTTCAAGGAATAATCATGGAAAAACATATTTTTAATAAAAATTTAGAAGCTTTAAAAAATAAAAAATTAAAAGAAAAATTAGAAAATTTTAAACCCCAAAATTTCCAAATTCTACAAGGAAAAGACTCCCTAGATATTAATTTTATACATCATGGGGGGGGTATACACTATATAGCAATACTCTTAATGAGTTAAATGAAAAACTAAACTTATATAATGATAAATATCTTTTATATCCTGTGCTTTATTTTTATGGTTTTGGTAATGGAATTTTATATAAAGCCCTTTTACAAAACAAAAATAGACAAAAAATAGTTATTTTTGAAAAAGAAATAGAATTTATTTATCTAAGTTTTCAATGTATAGATTTTAGTGAGGAATTAGAAAATAATTCTTTGATTATTTTAGATACCAGCGCGATCGATGTTAATATTTTTGAAGAAATTTGTTCAAATAGTCCTTTTTTTAATTTTTTAAGAACATATTTTTTAGATTTGCACTGCGATTATTATGAAAAATATCAAGAAGATATTATACAAACCAATAAAAACATGCAAATATACATAAAAAAATCTATTTTCAGATATGGAAACGATTCCATTGATGCCTTACAAGGTATAGAAAATTTTGTTTACAATCTTCCTGATATTATCTCAAATTATTCTTTCAAAGAATTACTTTTAAAAAGAAAAAAACAAGCAAAAAACGCAATCATAGTTTCTACAGGACCATCACTAATAAAACAACTTCCTTTATTAAAGCAATATGCTAATTATGCTAGTATATTTTGTGCTGATAGTGCTTATCCTATACTAGCAAAACACAATATAAAACCTGATTATGTATTATCTTTAGAAAGAATAATAGAAACTTCAGAATTTTTTAATAATGATTTTGGTGATTTTGATAAGAATATAGTGTTTGTTTTAAAATCTTTAATCCATCCTATTACATTTAAACATCTTAAAAGCAAATATAGAAAAACAACTTTAATTAATTATTATACTTTTTTTACACACTTTATAGGGCTGCATAATTTTGGCTATATGGATATGGGGCACAGTGTAGCGACTATGGCATATTTTTTAGCCCTAAATTTAGATTTTGAAAACATTATATTTATAGGCCAAGACTTAGCTTATGCTGATGATGGAGCTTCACATCCTGAAGAATATTACTATGGAAAATATGATACTTATGATCCTCAAGAAATTGATTATAGCTTAACAACATTAGCTTACAATGGGAATCATTATGTAAAAACAAATGAAATTTGGATACTTTTTAAAACCCAAATAGAAGAAGCTGTTTTTAATGCAAAGAAATTTCTTAATATCACAACCTATAATTGCACCGAAGGTGGAGCCAGAATTAATCATACCATAGAAAAACCATTTAAGCAAGTATGCAAAGAACTACTAATAAAAGAACTCAAAAAACCTTTTGCTAAACTTGAAAAATTAAATGAGAACAAGCAAAAAGAATTAATGTTAAAAGCATTTTACAAAATTCATCAAGTTTTAAAACTAAGCCACACTTTAATCAAAGAATGCATTCACTTATCAAACAAACTAAATTTTATAGGAAATGATGAAAAGAATTTTTCATTATTGATTAAAGAATTAGATTGTTTTAAAACTAAATTTGAAAAAATAAATGTTTTAAAAGAATTAGTTAATCCTTTAAACACTCAATTTGAGCTTAATCTTGCCAGAATTTATGTACTTAACCCAAAAACAAAAGAAGATGTTTTTAACAAAAATTATCTTTGGATTAAAGAACACTTAGAATGGTTAGAACTTATAATAGGTCATATAAAAAAATTACAAGAAAGTCTAGAAAAAAATATTACAAATTTAGAAAAAGAATTGATAAATAAAAATCTCCAAAAACAAATTTCAAGGATAAAAAATACCTTGTTTTAATGTTTTTATAAAATATAGTAATTTTGATATAATAAAATAAAAATTTGGACTTTAAATGAATAAAGAATTATTTTTAAAAAACACCCAAGCTCTTTTTGAAGTAGATCAAATACTAGCTTATGAGTTGAGAAAAATCACTCAAAATCATAAATTTAAAATCATAGAAAATAAAATTTTTGATTTGCAAAATCAAGTTTTTTTAGATGAAAATCATTCTTTTGATTATGATAAATTTCAATTATATCCAGTATTATTTTTTTATGGTTTTGGCGATGGAAAATTTTTTATAGAACTTTTAAAAAATCAGAATTTAAAACATATTGTTATTTTTGAAGAAGAATTAGAAATTTTATATCTAGCTTTTCATATGATTGATTTTACCACACTTCTTAGAAAAGAAAAACTTATTTTGTTTTTTACACCAAATATCAACACCGCTCAACTTAAAGTTTTATTTAATTATCCGCAAATCAAACATACGCTGAAAATTTTCAATTTTCATTTTTATAATGATTTTTATATTAATTTTTATACACCCAATGCTCAAAATGTGATGCAAATTTTATTAAATCTCATAAAAACACTAATGCTTGCTCGTGGAAATGACCCAAAAGATGCTTTGCTAGGAATAAAACATAATATTATAAATTTAGAAAAAATCATCACTCATACGCCTTTTAAAAATCTAATAAAAGATAGAAAAGCAAAAGCAAAAAATGCCATTATAGTTTCAACAGGTCCTTCTTTGATGAAACAACTTCCACTTTTAAAAAAATACCAAGAAAATGTTGTGATTTTTAGTGCTGATAGCTCTTATGCTATCTTAGCCAAAGAGGGAATTAAGCCTGATTATGTCTTTTCACTAGAAAGAGTAGATTTTACTAGCGAATTTTTTAATAATGATTTTGGAGAATTTGATAAAAATATATTATTTATCATAGCTTCTTTAACTCATCCTAAAACCATAGAATATTTAGAAAAAAATAATAGAAATTATATGCTTGTTTTAAGACCTTTGTTTTTTGAAAGCAAACTTGGCTTAAATGAATATGGTTTTTTGGGAAATGGCATGAGTGTTGCTAATATGGCTTATGAGTTAGCTGGAGCTTTAAGATTTGAAAATATTATTTTAATAGGGCAAGATCTAGCTTATAGTGATGATGGAAAGTCTCACCCAAAAGAACATTTATATGGTGATCAAGGAGACGAAGAAGTTGTTTATAAAACAATCTGTGCATATGGAGGCAATAAAGAAGTAAAAACACAACTCACATGGTATTTGTTTTTAAAAAGTTTTGAAAAAGATATAGCTCTAGCTAGAGATATATTAAAAATCAAAACTTATAATGCCACAGAAGGTGGGGCAAGGATAGAAGGAACCATAGAAAAACCTTTTAAAGAAATTTGTGAAGAGTTTTTAAAAGAAAAAATTGAAAAAAATATTATTTTAACAAAAGCAAAAAATCCACAAAAAAAACTAAAACAATGCAAAGAAAAACTCAACAAACAAATAAAACAAAGTGAAATTTTTATCAATGAATGTAAAAAAGCTATTAAAGATAAAAGCTTAGAAAGATTAGAAAAACTAAGACTTAAGCTCCCAAAAAGTGAATTTTTTTCAGATATTTTACAAGCTAGATGCTTTCAAAATGAATGTGAGGTTTTAAAATACAAAGTTGAAAAAGAAAAAAATACAAAATCTTTCTTAGAACAACAAATCGATTTTTTTGATGAGATTATTTTATATCTTGAAAATTATAATAAAACTATAAAAGAAAATTTAAAGGCATAATTATGAATCATGAGCTTTTTAAGAAAAATATCCAATCCCTTAACCCATCTTTTCAAAAACTTTTTAAAAACATCAAAAAAACACCATATATAATAATACAAGGAAACGATTCTTTAGATATTAATATTAAAGATAAGCGGGGGGGGGTAATTTATGAAAATCCTATTTTAGAATTAAATACTATGCTGGCAAAATATGATCAAATGTATAAATTATATCCTGTGCTTTATTTTTTTGGATTTGGAAATGGAATTTTATATAAAGCTCTTTTGCAAAATCCAAATTTAAAGCATATCATAGTTTTTGAAGACAACTTGGAATTAATATATAGCTTGTTTTTTCATATAGATTTTTCAAAAGAATTAAAAACAAATAAACTAATTTTAGCACAATGCAATATGCCAAATTCTGCATTACTTTCTTTAATGTCAAGAAATCCTTTTAGAGAATTTATAAGAACATATTTTTTAGAAATACATTCTAGATACTATGAAAGATTTGCAAATGATATCTTAAATTTAAATCAAAAAATACTCTCTTGTATAAGATCTATTGCAACTATAAAAGGAACAGACACTAAAGATACTTTACAAGGGATAGAACAATTCATGGAAAATATTCCAAAAATGCTTTCAAAACCTTGCTTAAAAGAATTGCTAAATAAAAGAAATACATTGAGTAAAAATGCAATCATAGTATCTACTGGACCATCTTTAAGCAAGCAGCTACCTTTACTCAAACAGTATCAAGATAATGTGGTAATTTTTTGCGCTGATAGTGCTTATCCTATTTTATATCAAGAAAATATCAAGCCTGATTATGTTTTTTCTGTTGAAAGAATAGATTTTGCAAGTGAATTTTTTAATAATAATTTTGATGATTTTGATAAAGATATTTTATTTATTATTGCTTCACTAACTCACTCAAATACCATAAAGTACCTAGACAAAAATAAGCGAAAATATGTTTTTTTCTCAAAAGAAACTTTTGAAACTTATTTTGGTTTAAATGCTTTTGGTTATGTTGATTTAGCGATTTCTGTTGCACATTTAGCTTTTATATTTGCCAATCTATTAAATTTTAAAAATATATTCTTTATAGGACAAGATTTAGCTTATAATGACATTGGAGAATCTCATCCTAAAAACTATCTATATACCGCTACTAGTGATAGTAATTTAGAAAAGATAAATATTATGGCTTATGGTGGCAATAAACACATTACTTCAAATACAACTTGGGATATGTTTAAAACTAATCTTGAATATTTAATCACAAATTCAAAAGCAAAAATTTACAATGCCACAGAAGGTGGAGCAAGGATAGAAGGAGCTATAGAAAAACCTTTTAAAGAAATTTGTAAAGAGTTTTTAAAAGAAAAAATTGAAAAAGATTTTCCTATTTTAGAAAACTTTACCCCGGATAAAAAACAAGAATATTTGCTAAAGACCTATCATAAATTAATTAAATTATTAGAAGATATAGAAAAATACTTAAAAAAGTATCAAAATATAATCAATTTTATCAACAATTCATCTGATGCAAATATTACATTGCAATATCTAGACGAGTTTGATCTTGATGATTTTAAAGATAATGCTTTAATAAGACTTTTGCTCGCTTGTTATTTAGATCAACTACGCTTTCATCTTGCAAAAATTTTTGTAATAATCCCAAAAAGCCAACAAATGCAAAAAGAAAAAAGTAAATTTTGGATCAACTCTCATTTAGAATACTTTCAACTCATTATTATCACCCTAAAAAAATTAGAAATAATTCTTTTAAACAAAAAATGTTTTATAAAAGACATTCTGACTAAAAATAATTTAGAAAAATATATTAAAAAATGACGATATTATTTTTTTAATCAAAAAGGATAAAAATGAAAACAGAGATTTTTAAAAAAAATTTAAAAGCCTTAAAAGGAAGTGAATATCAAACACTAAAAAGAAAATTAGGTAGAATAAAAGAAGCTAAAGATTATATTTATGTTTTTGATAAAGATCCTTTAAATTGTAATATATGTTATAAAAATATAAAAAATTTATATATAAATCCTTTAAAAGAACTACAAGAAAAAATTGAGCTATTTAATAAAGAATACTTAAGATACCCTATACTTTTTTTCTATGGATTAGGCAATGGTATATTTTACAAAAGTTTACTTGCAAATAAAGAACATAAAAAAGTTATTGTATATGAAAAAGACATTGAGTTAATATTTTTAGTTTTTAATATGATAGATTTTTCCAAAGAACTTTTAGAAGATAGATTTATTTTAATCCATACAAAGGAATTTAACTATACAAAAGCTGATACATTGTGCTCTTTTTTAAATTTATTTTTAAAAACTTACACTCTACATATTCATTGCGAATTTTATGAAGAAAGACAAAAAGAAGAAATTAAAAACATAAATGATTTAAATTCCAAAGTTATTAAAAATATTGCTTTAAGAAGAGGAAATGATCCAATTGATGCTATGCAAGGCATAGAGCAATTTGTTCTAAATTTACCTAAAATGCTTACACATCCAAGTTTTAGCGAATTTAAGAAAAAAAGATCAAATAAAAGCAAAAATGCTATATTGGTAGCTACTGGACCTTCTTTAAAAAAACAACTTCCTTTACTTAAAAAATATGCTAATAAAGCTACTATATTTTGTGCTGATAGCGCTTATCCTATCTTAGCAAAGGCGGGTATAAAACCTGATTATGTTTGTATGCTAGAAAGAGATGGTGTGGTATCAAAATGCTTTGACAATGATTTTAAAGACTTTGATAAAGACATTACTTTTATTTTAGTTTCACTAGTATATAAAGATAGTATAAAATTTTTAGAAAAAAATAAAAGAAAATATATTTTAGTTTCAAGATCATTACCTTTTGCTTATTCTTTAGGATTACATGATTTTGGCTATGTAAGCGGTGGAATGAGTGTAGCACATTTAAACTATGAACTAGCACTTTTACTAGGGCATGAAAATATCATCTTAATAGGACAAGATTTAGCTTATAGTGATGATGGAAAATCTCATAGTGAAGGATTTTTACATGAAAGTTATCACGAAGGAGATTTTGAACGCGATCATGGAAAATTTGAAACCTTAGCTTATGGTGGAAAAACTTATGTGCAAAGTTCAGAAGTTTGGATGTTATTTAAGCAAATTTTTGAAAGTTTATTTCATAAACAAACAAAAGCAAAAATTTACAATGCCACAGAAGGTGGGGCAAGGATAGAAGGAACTATAGAAAAACCTTTTAAAGAAATTTGTAAAGAGCTTTTAAAAGATGAGGTAAAAAAACCTTTTCCAAAACTAAATCCACCAAAACGCAAAGATAGCCAAGAGCTTATGTTAAAAGCTTACAAACAAATCAAACAAAATATAAAAGCTAATGAAAAATTCTTAAAAATTTGTAAAAAATTACATAAAGAATTAAACTATCAAAGCAAAACACATTATACTTTACATGAGTTAAATACAAAAATAGATCAACTAAAAGAGACTATAGAAAGCAATAAATACATTTTCTTAAGAGAAGTTTTAAGTCCTTCTTTATTTCATCTTGAAAGCAATTTTTCAAAAATTTATGTTAACCCTATGCACAATGATAGCGATAAACAAAATAAACTTGTTGCTTGGATTACAGCACATAAATCTTGGTTAGAAGAAATCAGCGAGTTAGCTTTAGTCCAAGAAAAAGCTTTAAAAATAGCCATTATACCTTTACAAGATATTTTAGAAAAAAGAAATTTAATATAAGGCAAAACTGCCTTATATTATTTGGATTTATTGTAAGAGTTTTAAAACATTTTGTTGCACAGCATTAGCCTGACTCATAGCATAAGATCCACTTTGAGCTAAGATGTTGTATTTAGAGAAATTTGCACTTTCTGCTGCAAAGTCTACATCCCTGATGTTTGATTCAGCTGATTTGATATTTACTTGGGTTACACTGATGTTATTTAGTGTAGCTGTGATTTGATTTTGCACCGCACCAATATCAGCTCTAATGGCGTCTAGATTTGCTGTAGCGGTTTCTACTATATCCATCACAGCCATAGCACCTTTAAGAGTAGTAACACCTGGAGTTTGATCATTTCCTGCTATACTTAAAGATCCAGCACTAGTTGCAAAATTAGCAAATTGAGAAGATCCATCGCCTTTAGCACTTACTCCAAAAGCAGCCGAAAAAGCCGTAACATAAGCAATAGCTTCAGTAGAATTATACACTAAGGACATATTTTTACCACTACCTACTGAAAAACCTGAACCAGCACTCATACCACTACCTGCTGAACTCATATATGCAGAAACAGAAGCATGAGTTAAAATCATTTTGCCACCACCCTTATAAGCATTAAAGCCCATAGCATCGGCTACATGGGTATCAATTCTACCTTTTGATTCTCTTAAAGATATAGAAGCTTGAGAAATCATATCAGCTGCACCCATACCTATAGAGCTAAGTCCACTTCCTGATATTAATATATCCTTGCCATCATTTTTAATTAAAGATAAACGACCATAATTGTTATAATCTTTATTTAAAATTCCAGCACCAGCACCTATGCTACCGCCTATTTCTATACCTCTACCATCTCTTGAAGTTAATACAAGTCTACCATTAGCATCCCTTGAGGCTTCTACTCCTGTGCTGTCTTTAACCGAATTTATAGCAGCTACTAAAGAGCCATTTTGATCACTATCTTGATACTCTATTCTACCTATCTTCACTCCATTTATAGCAAAATCATCACTCGTAACACCAGCTTTTATAGGACCAACACCCGTAGTTTCAACTAAGAAATTTGCTCTAACCCCTGTGATATCAGAAACTCTATTAATCTCTTCAGCCAAAGCACCAAGTCCTGTTCCTACCGAAGTAGAAATCACTACAGGCTGGAATTTAAAATCATCTACCCCATTATAATTTTTAATAGTAAGTTGAGCTATACCACTATCTTTAGCTTGAGAACCTGTTTCAAATCTAGTTACACCTATTTTAGAACTTTGAGTTGGCCCTATACTAGCTTTTACGGTTTGATTTGACTGTGCACCTAGTTGGAATTCTTGATTTATAAAGTTTCCGCTTAAAAGTTGTTTGCCATTAAAAGCTGTGGTGTTAGCTATATTGTCAAGCTCTTCCATCAAACGATTAATATCAGCTTGAAGCATATTTCTTGTTTTAGTACTTTGTCCATCTTGTGCTGCTTGAGTAGCTTTTACTTTGATAGTATCTAAGATTTTAAGCTGCTCATCCATAGCCTTATCAGCTGTTTGTAAAATACCTATAGCATCATTACCATTATTTATCGCTTGACCTAAAGTTGCAGCTTGTGATCTTAAGCTATCTGCTATAGCCATACCTGAAGCATCATCTGCTGCAGAGTTGATTCTAAGACCTGAACTAAGTCTTGATAAAGACTTATCAAGCTCTCTTGCTGTGATAGTTGAATTTGCATGTGCATTCATTGCACCTATGTTGGTGTTTATTCTAAAACCCATTTTAAATCCTTTCAAAATATTGCTTAGAACTTTTAAAGCAATAAATGTTCCAAATTTAAAGAGTTGTTTTAAAGAGTTGTTTTAAAGAGTTGTTTTAAAGAGTTGTTTTAAAGAGTTGTTTTAAAGAGTTGTTTTAAAGAGTTGTTTTAAAGAAACACCTTGAAAATTCAAGGTGTTTTAGATTTCTTAACTATTGTAATAATCTCATTACATTTTGTTGCACAGCATTAGCCTGACTCATAGCATAAGATCCACTTTGAGCTAGGATATTATGCTTAGCAAAGTTTGCACTTTCTGCTGCAAAGTCTACATCTCTGATATTTGATTCAGCTGATTTGATATTTACTTGGGTTACACTGATGTTATTTAGTGTAGCTGTGATTTGATTTTGCACAGAACCAATGTCAGCTCTAATTTTATCAAGGTTAGTAATAGCAGTTTCAGCTATATCCATCACAGCCATAGCACCTTTAAGTGTGGTAACGCCAGCTTCCTGATCTTTACCCGCTATACTTAAAGATCCAGCACTAGTTGCAAAATTAGCAAATTGAGAAGATCCATCGCCTTTAGCACTTACTCCAAAAGCAGCCGAAAAAGCCGTAACATAAGCAATAGCTTCAGTAGAATTATACACTAAGGACATATTTTTACCACTACCTACTGAAAAACCTGAACCAGCACTCATACCACTACCTGCTGAACTCATATATGCAGAAACAGAAGCATGAGTTAAAATCATTTTGCCACCACCCTTATAAGCATTAAAGCCCATAGCATCGGCTACATGGGTATCAATTCTACCTTTTGATTCTCTTAAAGATATAGAAGCTTGAGAAATCATATCAGCTGCACCCATACCTATAGAGCTAAGTCCACTTCCTGATATTAATATATCCTTGCCATCATTTTTAATTAAAGATAAACGACCATAATTGTTATAATCTTTATTTAAAATTCCAGCACCAGCACCTATGCTACCGCCTATTTCTATACCTCTACCATCTCTTGAAGTTAATACAAGTCTACCATTAGCATCCCTTGAGGCTTCTACTCCTGTGCTGTCTTTAACCGAATTTATAGCAGCTACTAAAGAGCCATTTTGATCACTATCTTGATACTCTATTCTACCTATCTTCACTCCATTTATAGCAAAATCATCACTCGTAACACCAGCTTTTATAGGACCAACACCCGTAGTTTCAACTAAGAAATTTGCTCTAACCCCTGTGATATCAGAAACTCTATTAATCTCTTCAGCCAAAGCACCAAGTCCTGTTCCTACCGAAGTAGAAATCACTACAGGCTGGAATTTAAAATCATCTACCCCATTATAATTTTTAATAGTAAGTTGAGCTATACCACTATCTTTAGCTTGAGAACCTGTTTCAAATCTAGTTACACCTATTTTAGAACTTTGAGTTGGCCCTATACTAGCTTTTACGGTTTGATTTGACTGTGCACCTAGTTGGAATTCTTGATTTATAAAGTTTCCGCTTAAAAGTTGTTTGCCATTAAAAGCTGTGGTGTTAGCTATATTGTCAAGCTCTTCCATCAAACGATTAATATCAGCTTGAAGCATATTTCTTGTTTTAGTACTTTGTCCATCTTGTGCTGCTTGAGTAGCTTTTACTTTGATAGTATCTAAGATTTTAAGCTGCTCATCCATAGCCTTATCAGCTGTTTGTAAAATACCTATAGCATCATTACCATTATTTATCGCTTGACCTAAAGTTGCAGCTTGTGATCTTAAGCTATCTGCTATAGCCATACCTGAAGCATCATCTGCTGCAGAGTTGATTCTAAGACCTGAACTAAGTCTTGATAAAGACTTATCAAGCTCTCTTGCTGTGATAGTTGAATTTGCATGTGCATTCATTGCACCTATGTTGGTGTTTATTCTAAAACCCATTTTAAATCCTTTCAAAATATTGCTTAGAACTTTTAAAGCAATAAATGTTCCAAATTTAAAGAGTTGTTTTAAAGAGTTGTTTTAAAGAGTTGTTTTAAAGAGTTGTTTTAAAGAGTTGTTTTAAAGAGTTGTTTTAAAGAGTTGTTTTAAAGAAACACCTTGAAAATTCAAGGTGTTTTAGATTTCTTAACTATTGTAATAATCTCATTACATTTTGTTGCACAGCATTAGCCTGACTCATAGCATAAGATCCACTTTGAGCTAGGATATTATGCTTAGCAAAGTTTGCACTTTCTGCTGCAAAGTCTACATCTCTGATATTTGATTCAGCTGATTTGATATTTACTTGGGTTACACTGATGTTATTTAGTGTAGCTGTGATTTGATTTTGCACAGAACCAATGTCAGCTCTAATTTTATCAAGGTTAGTAATAGCAGTTTCAGCTATATCCATCACAGCCATAGCACCTTTAAGTGTGGTAACGCCAGCTTCCTGATCTTTACCCGCTATACTTAAAGATCCAGCACTAGTTGCAAAATTAGCAAATTGAGAAGATCCATCGCCTTTAGCACTTACTCCAAAAGCAGCCGAAAAAGCCGTAACATAAGCAATAGCTTCAGTAGAATTATACACTAAGGACATATTTTTACCACTACCTACTGAAAAACCTGAACCAGCACTCATACCACTACCTGCTGAACTCATATATGCAGAAACAGAAGCATGAGTTAAAATCATTTTGCCACCACCCTTATAAGCATTAAAGCCCATAGCATCGGCTACATGGGTATCAATTCTACCTTTTGATTCTCTTAAAGATATAGAAGCTTGAGAAATCATATCAGCTGCACCCATACCTATAGAGCTAAGTCCACTTCCTGATATTAATATATCCTTGCCATCATTTTTAATTAAAGATAAACGACCATAATTGTTATAATCTTTATTTAAAATTCCAGCACCAGCACCTATGCTACCGCCTATTTCTATACCTCTACCATCTCTTGAAGTTAATACAAGTCTACCATTAGCATCCCTTGAGGCTTCTACTCCTGTGCTGTCTTTAACCGAATTTATAGCAGCTACTAAAGAGCCATTTTGATCACTATCTTGATACTCTATTCTACCTATCTTCACTCCATTTATAGCAAAATCATCACTCGTAACACCAGCTTTTATAGGACCAACACCCGTAGTTTCAACTAAGAAATTTGCTCTAACCCCTGTGATATCAGAAACTCTATTAATCTCTTCAGCCAAAGCACCAAGTCCTGTTCCTACCGAAGTAGAAATCACTACAGGCTGGAATTTAAAATCATCTACCCCATTATAATTTTTAATAGTAAGTTGAGCTATACCACTATCTTTAGCTTGAGAACCTGTTTCAAATCTAGTTACACCTATTTTAGAACTTTGAGTTGGCCCTATACTAGCTTTTACGGTTTGATTTGACTGTGCACCTAGTTGGAATTCTTGATTTATAAAGTTTCCGCTTAAAAGTTGTTTGCCATTAAAAGCTGTGGTGTTAGCTATATTGTCAAGCTCTTCCATCAAACGATTAATATCAGCTTGAAGCATATTTCTTGTTTTAGTACTTTGTCCATCTTGTGCTGCTTGAGTAGCTTTTACTTTGATAGTATCTAAGATTTTAAGCTGCTCATCCATAGCCTTATCAGCTGTTTGTAAAATACCTATAGCATCATTACCATTATTTATCGCTTGACCTAAAGTTGCAGCTTGTGATCTTAAGCTATCTGCTATAGCCATACCTGAAGCATCATCTGCTGCAGAGTTGATTCTAAGACCTGAACTAAGTCTTGATAAAGACTTATCAAGCTCTCTTGCTGTGATAGTTGAATTTGCATGTGCATTCATTGCACCTATGTTGGTGTTTATTCTAAAACCCATTTTAAATCCTTTCAAAATATTGCTTAGAACTTTTAAAGCAATAAATGTTCCAAATTTAAAGAGTTGTTTTAAAGAGTTGTTTTAAAGAGTTGTTTTAAAGAGTTGTTTTAAAGAGTTGTTTTAAAGAGTTGTTTTAAAGAGTTGTTTTAAAGAAACACCTTGAAAATTCAAGGTGTTTTAGATTTCTTAACTATTGTAATAATCTCATTACATTTTGTTGCACAGCATTAGCCTGACTCATAGCATAAGATCCACTTTGAGCTAGGATATTATGCTTAGCAAAGTTTGCACTTTCTGCTGCAAAGTCTACATCTCTGATATTTGATTCAGCTGATTTGATATTTACTTGGGTTACACTGATGTTATTTAGTGTAGCTGTGATTTGATTTTGCACAGAACCAATGTCAGCTCTAATTTTATCAAGGTTAGTAATAGCAGTTTCAGCTATATCCATCACAGCCATAGCACCTTTAAGTGTGGTAACGCCAGCTTCCTGATCTTTACCCGCTATACTTAAAGATCCAGCACTAGTTGCAAAATTAGCAAATTGAGAAGATCCATCGCCTTTAGCACTTACTCCAAAAGCAGCCGAAAAAGCCGTAACATAAGCAATAGCTTCAGTAGAATTATACACTAAGGACATATTTTTACCACTACCTACTGAAAAACCTGAACCAGCACTCATACCACTACCTGCTGAACTCATATATGCAGAAACAGAAGCATGAGTTAAAATCATTTTGCCACCACCCTTATAAGCATTAAAGCCCATAGCATCGGCTACATGGGTATCAATGTTGCCTTTTGATTCTCTTAAAGATATAGAAGCTTGAGAAATCATATCAGCTGCACCCATACCTATAGAGCTAAGTCCACTTCCTGATATTAATATATCCTTGCCATCATTTTTAATTAAAGATAAACGACCATAATTGTTATAATCTTTATTTAAAATTCCAGCACCAGCACCTATGCTACCGCCTATTTCTATACCTCTACCATCTCTTGAAGTTAATACAAGTCTACCATTAGCATCTTTAGAGGCTTCTACTCCTGTAGTATCTTTAACTGAGTTAATTGCTGAGATTAAAGCTCCATTTTCATCGCCATCTTTATATTCAACCTCACCAATTCTTACTCCATTAATAGAAAAATCTTGACTAGTTTTTCCTGCTTTAATATTGCCAACACCCGTAGTTTCAACTAAGAAATTTGCTCTAACCCCTGTGATATCAGAAACTCTATTAATCTCTTCAGCCAAAGCACCAAGTCCTGTTCCTACCGAAGTAGAAATCACTACAGGCTGGAATTTAAAATCATCTATACCATTATAATTTTTAATAGTAAGCTGAGCTACACCACTTTCTCTTGCCATAGAGCCTGTTTCAAATCTAGTTACACCTATTTTAGAACTTTGAGTTGAACCAATACTTGCTTTGATAGACTGATTTGACTGTGCACCTACTTGGAATTCTTGATTTACAAAACCACCGCTTAATAGCTGCTTTCCGTTAAATGAAGTTTGATTTGCAATATTATCAAGTTGCTCCATCAAACGATTAATATCAGCTTGAAGCATATTTCTTGTTTTGGTAGTTTGTCCATCTTGTGCTGCTTGAGTAGCTTTTACTTTGATAGTATCTAAGATTTTAAGCTGCTCATCCATAGCCTTATCAGCTGTTTGTAAAATACCTAAAGCATCATTACCATTGCTTATAGCTTGACCTAAAGTATTAGCTTGCGATCTTAAGCTATCTGCTATAGCCATACCTGAAGCATCATCTGCTGCAGAGTTGATTCTAAGACCTGAACTTAATCTGCTTAGAGAGCTATCTAATGCTCTTGAGTTTAAATTTGCATTGTTTTGAGCATTTAAAGATGCCACATTAGTATTTATACGAAAACCCATTTTAAATCCTTTTAAATAAATTCAACCGCTTCCATGCAGTTGTTTAAGCTATATCGAAAAAATGATAAAAAAATTTATACTTTTAAGATATTTTTATATTCATTTATAGAATTTTCTATACTTGCTAAACTTAACGCTGCAATTTCTAAAAATATTTTTAAAAAATCTACATAACTTGATAAAGCATTTTGAGACTCTTGATATAAACTCGCATTAAAAAAGCCCCTATGATAAAATAATGGTTTATACATAAAACTTTGTAAAATTTTTGCATTATCTAATAAATCATTAAAATCAAAAATAGATTCTGATACTTGCTCATCAAAAACTGCATTTTGATTTTGCAAAATTACTAAAAGATCTTTTGCTTTTTGATGTAAAGCATTTAACTCTAAATAATCTTTTTGTAAAATTTCCAAAGATTTTTTTAATAATTTTTCTTGCCTATTAATACTTAAAACATTTGGAAATACATAATCTTGTTTTTTATCTTTATATAGTGCTAAAACCTTTTCAAAAGGTATCTCTATGGTATAATCTATAAAAGCTCCACCTTCTGTGGCATTATAAAACTTAACATTAGGATGAGATAAAAATAAAACCTCCAATCTTTTTCTAAATTCATCCCAGCCTATATGAGTTTGAATAAAACCTTGTTTATTATAAGCTAACACTTGAAGTTTTTCTGCTTTATGTTCAGCTTCTTCTACATTATGAAATGTAAAAACTTCTGGATTAGCATGCGACTTCCCATCATCACTAAAAGCCAAATCTTGTCCTATCATGATTACATTAGTAAATCCCAAAGCTATAGCAAAATTATAAGCAAAATGAGCTACATTGATACCTATATCTAAATAACCAAAATCATCTAAATTAAATTTTTGTTGATAATCTAAACTATCTAAAATAAAAATCTTTGGATTTTTATTTTCTAAAATTTGAATTAAAGCTTTATCTACAGCAGCATTTATAATATAAATGGGTTCTTTTTTACTTTGTGGCAAATTTTCATAAAAACATTTACATTTTTCTTGCACATCCATAGAAAAAACAAAATCAGGATAAATTTCATTCTTAAGTAAAGTTTTATAAGTAGCATCTAAAGCAAATATCACATAATCATCTTGACAAGTTTTTAAAAGCTTAAGTTGCTTGCTTAAAGAAGGACCTGCGCACACCACAATAACACTTTTATTTTTTCCTTTATTTTCATAAATAAATCTTTGAAAAGGAGTATTTTTTAAAACTAAAGGCAAATTAGATAAAAAATTTCTTTGTACCTTACTATTTAAAGAAAAATTTTTATCTATACTATGAGTTAACCTATAAATAACATCTAAGCACTTTTGATACACAAAATCAAACATGGGACTATTGTTATAAAATTCACTATAAGGTAAAAGTTTAAAAAGCCCTAAATACTCAAAACAATCTTTTTGTGAAAAAAGCAAAACAAGATACTCTTCTAATCTTTTCTCTTCTACATCACAAAGATATATTTTTCCGCTTGAAAGCTCTTGACTTAAATCCATCTTGCTTAAAACATTAGCAAAAAATTCTGCTTTATCAAAAATAAAAATGTGTTTATTAATAAGTTTTTTTAAAAAAAGCCCATCTCCTATACCGCAAAAAAATATATTAGGTTTTATTAAATCATCTTTTGAAGGCACAAAGGGTGTTTGACTTGGAAAGATGTCGATAAATTCTTCTTTTAAAGATAGAATTTTTTTTTGTAATGGTTTATTGGTAAATTCTAAAGCTTGTAAGTTTTTTTGCAAAAACATTTTATATCCTATGAAATTAAATTATAGAAAATTATATCATTAATTGCATTTTATTTAAAAATCCATCTAAGCAAAAAATTTAACTTTTTTTTATACACTTTTACTAATTTTAATCCTTATAAGGAAAATAATGAAAAATTTAATCATAGTAGAATCACCTGCTAAAGCTAAAACCATAGGTAATTTTCTAGGTAAAGACTATGAAGTAATAGCTTCTAAAGGTCACATTAGAGATTTACCTAAAACTAGCTTTGGTATAAAAATAGAAGATGAAAATTTTAAACCAGAATATAGAATTTCAAATGATCATTCAAGTTTAGTAAAAGAACTCAAAGAAAAGGCTAAAAAAGCTAAAACCATCTACCTTGCAACCGATGAGGATCGTGAGGGTGAAGCCATAGCTTATCATATAGCTAAGGCTATTAATAAAGATGAAAATTCCCTGCCACGCATAGTTTTTCATGAGATTACTAAAAGCGCTATAGAAAATGCTTTAAAAAACCCAAGATCTTTAAATGTAAATAGCGTCAATGCTCAACAAACTAGACGCTTACTTGATCGTATAGTAGGCTATAAATTAAGTCCTTTACTAAATCAAAAAATCCAAAAAGGCTTAAGTGCAGGGCGTGTGCAAAGTGCGGCTTTAAAAATCATCGTCGATAGAGAAAGAGAAATAAAAGCTTTTATTCCTTTAAAATACTTTAGTATAGATATGATTTTTGAAAAAGACTTGCAAGCTGAATTAGTCGAATTTCAAAATCAAAAGATAGAAAAACTAAGTCTAACTAACGAAGATAGAACCAAACTCATCTTTGAAACTTGCAAAAATGCTAACTTTAAAATAAAAGATATAGAAAGTAAAGATAGAAAAATAGCTCCACAAGCACCTTTTATGACTTCAACCCTGCAACAAAGCGCGAGCAATCGCCTAGGTTTTAACCCTAAAAAAACCATGATGATTGCTCAAAAACTTTACGAGGGTGTAAAAACCCATCAAGGTATTATGGGTGTGATCACTTATATGAGAACTGACAGCTTAAATATTGCAAAAGAAGCTTTAGAAGAAGTAAGAAAACTCATCAAAAATGATTTTGGCAAAGAATACTTACCAAGCAAAGCAAATATTTATACCACTAAAAGCAAAGGCGCTCAAGAAGCACACGAAGCCATAAGACCGACTAATCTTAGCTTTACGCCAAAACTTGCAAGTGAATTTTTAGAAAAAGATGAAGCAAGATTATATACTTTAATATATAATCGCTTTTTAGCTTCACAAATGAATCCTGCTATATCTCAAACTCAAAATGTCTATGCAAAATCAAATGAAGCAATTTTTAAAATAAGCGGTAGAAAAATTTTATTTGATGGGCATTATAAAGTATATGGAGATATGGATAAAGATAAAATTTTACCTAATTTAAAACTAGAAGATATACTAAATATACAAAATATAGAATTAAGCTCACATTTTACCGAGCCACCTTCAAGATACTCTGAAGCTGGGCTTGTTAAAAAGTTAGAAAATCTTGGTATAGGACGCCCTTCTACTTATGCTCCAACCATCTCTTTACTTAGTGCAAGAGAATATGTGCGTATAGATAAAAAGCAAATCATACCTAATGAAATAGCCTTTGTTGTAACAGAAGTTTTAGAACAAAACTTTAGCGATATAGTAGATAGTGATTTTACTTCTAAAATGGAAGATAAACTTGATATCATTGCAGAAGGCAAAATGGACTGGCAAGAAGTTTTAAGAGAGTTTTATTTTCCTTTTATGAGAAAAATTGATGAAGGTAAAAAAAACATAAAAAGCCAAAAAACTTTCACAAAGCTAGATGAAACCTGCCCTGATTGTGGTGGAGAGCTTGCTATAAGAAAAGGAAGATATGGAGAATTTATAGCTTGTTTAAATTTTCCAAAATGTAAATACTCAAGAAATTTAAAACAAGAAACACAAAATGAAGAAAAAAGCGAGAAAAAACTCAATACCATAGGCGTGAAATGCCCAAGCTGTCAAGAAGGCGAGATCGTGGAGCGTTTTTCTAAGCGTGGTAAATTTTATGGATGTAGTGCTTATCCAAAATGCAACTACATAAGCAAATACAAACCAAGTGAAGAAAAATGTAGCAAATGTGGCGAAACTTTGATTATCAAAGAACTTAAAAAAGGCACATTTTTAGAGTGCTTAAAATGCAAAATCAAAAAGGAAATTTAATGCAAATTATGCTTTGTGCTATATCTAATATAGCAAGTGGAGGGTGCGGGGAAGATTGTAAATACTGCACTCAAAGCGCTCATGTAAAAACTAATATCAACAAATACAAAAGAAAAGATATAGATCAAATTGTTTTAGAAGCTAAAATGGCTAAGAAAAATGAGGCTTTAGGTTTTTGTTTAGTTACAGCAGGCGCTGGACTTGATGATGAAAAACTTGAGTATGTGTGCAAAGTAGCTCATGCAGTGCAAAAAGAAGTAGAAGGACTTTTACTCATAGCTTGCAATGGCATAGCAAATTTAGAACAACTCAAAGAATTAAAAAAAGCAGGAATTTTTTCTTATAATCATAATCTAGAAACTTCTAAAGAATTTTTTCCAAACATATGCTCTACGCATACTTGGGAGCAAAGATTTCAAACTAATCTTTATGCTAAAGAAGCAGGTTTAATGCTTTGCTGTGGCGGAATTTATGGTCTTGGAGAAAGTGAAGCCGATAGAAAAAGTTTTAGAACAAGTTTAAAAGAGCTTGATCCTTTTTCCTCGCCTATTAATTTTTTCATACCAAATGAAAATTTAAAGCTCAAGCAAAACTTATTAAATGCTGATGAGGCGTTAAATATCATCAAAGACACTAAAAAAGATTTACCAAATGCACATATCATGGTAGCAGGTGGTAGAGAAGTAGTGCTAAAAGAAAGACAATATGAAATTTTTGACGCAGGAGCTAGTGCTATAGTAGTAGGTGATTATCTTACAACTAAAGGCGAAGAACCTAGCAAAGATATACAAAAACTAAAACAAATGGGATTTAGCTTTGCTAGCTCATGCCATTGATGCTCAAGCTGCTACGGATTTAAAAATTTTATTAGTCGTAGCAGGATGTTTGCTTACATCACCTTATATTGCTAAATTTTTAAAACTCCCACTTTCAGCTACTGAAATTATGCTTGGCTCTTTTATAGGATTTTTAGGTTTTATAGGAGAAAGTGAGAATTTTAAGCTTTTGGCTAATGCAGGATTTTACTATCTTATGTTTATAGCAGGGATGGAAATCAATCTTAAAACCTTTTTAAAAACCGAAAGAAGCTTACTTAATAAAGCTTTTATTTACATCATACTTTTATATGTTTTTAGTGTTTTAGCGGTTGAAAGTATAGATATTTCTTATATTTTTGTCATTATCATACCTGTTATGAGTGTGGGTTTACTCTCAACACTTTATAGAGATTTTGGTAAAAACTGTGAGTGGCTAAATGTATCCATGGTGGTAGCCACTTTAGCTGAAGTTGTGAGCATAGTTTTACTTACCATAGCTGCAGCATTTTTGGGAAAAGGTGCTGATCTTTTCTCACTCACTCAAAATTTATTATACCTAGTGGGATTTTTAGCACTTTGTATTTTTGGATTTAAATTTTTAGAAGTGCTTTTTTGGTGGTATCCACAACTTAAAACTATACTCATGCCTTGGCAAGATCAAAATGAAAAAGATATAAGATTTTGCATGGCAATTTTCATAGCCATAGTTGCAATTATGATTTATTTTAAACTTGAAGTTGCACTTGGAGCTTTTATAGCGGGTTCATTTATAGCTACTTTTTTTGATCATAAAAAAGACTTAGAGCATAAACTTTCTAGTTTTGGTTATGGCTTTTTAATCCCTATATTTTTCATTTATATAGGTTCAAGCTTTAAACTCCAAATGCTTTTAAACCCTCAAGTTTTAATCATAGCTTTTTCACTAACTATCTTTATGATAGGACTAAGAATACTTTGCGCTATGACTTTTGTAAAAATACTTGGTTTAAAAAATACCTTTTTATTTGGCTTAAGCCATTCTATGCCACTAACCTTACTTATCGCAGTAGCTACGCTTTCTTATCAAACTAATATTATCACTCAAGATATATACTCAGGATTAGTACTTACTGCTTTACTTGAAGCAATTTTAGCTATTAGCTTAATAAAATTTATCAATAATCTTAGTAGAAAATAACTCTACTAAGTATTTATTTTCACTTGCTATAATTTTCTTATGAAAAATTTAGACACACTTTTAGAATTAGCCTTAAAAGCGGGCAAGGAAGCCTCTAAGGTATTGCTTGAATATAAAGACAAAAATACCTTATGGCTTAAAGATGATGATTCCCCAGTAGGTTTAGCTGATATAAAATCTAATGAAGCCATTAGTGAAATTTTAGCTTCAAGCGATATAGCTATATGCTCTGAAGAAAATATACTTTCTTATGAAGAAAGAAAAAATTTAGAGTATTTTTGGCTAATAGATCCTCTTGATGGCACTAAATCTTATGCTAAAAAAGATAAAGAATATTGTGTTTTAATCGCATTAATCCATAAAAACACTCCTGTGCTTTCGCTTATAGGCGATGTGGAAAATAATGCATTTTATTATGCACATACCCATACTAAAGTTTATAAAAATAATGAAATTTTAAATCTTAGTTTAGAGCAATACGAAAAGGTTAAAAATATAGCCCTTTACTCTAAAAACCATGATAATAATGAAGATTTTTTTATTCAAAATCATCTTGAAGGCATTAAGGTTTCATCTGCTTTAAAGTTTGTATATTTACTTGAAGCAAAAGCTGGAATTTACCCGCGTTTTGGTGGCCCAAAAGCTTGGGATATAGCTGCGGGAGATTTTTTAGTCAAACAAAATGGTGGAATTTTATACGATTTTGATAAAAAGGCCTTAAACTACAATAGTCCTGATTTTAAACTTCCAAGTTTTATAGCTTTTGCTAAGAATGAATTTAAATTAAAAGGTTTTTAGTGAGATTTTTTTTGGTGTTTTTGTGTTTTTTAAGTGCTATTTATGCTAATTCTTTTGCAAATAAAAAAATCATCAAATTACAAAATAATGATAATTTTAATATCATCAATCTTGATCAAGATATAAATTATGATAAACTCTCACACATTAGCACCTTAGCTTTAGTGCCAAGCTATGAAAAAGAATATAATTTTTATTTTTCAAATTTAAAAATCGATGCTAAAACCATGGCAAAAGACACACTAAAAGCATTAAGTGCTATTTTAAATGAACAAAATAATTTTGCCTTACTTAGTCAAAAAGAAAATCAAACTTATATCAATAGTCAAAATATCTTACAAATAAATAAAAATTTCATCAATGCAAGTGAGTTTTTAGAATTTAATCGTTTCAAAAAGGCTGATTTTATTATTTTGCTAGATTTAAAAAGTATTCAAGCAAGCCAACAAAATTTCTTGCTTTTTTCAAATTTTGAAGTCAAAGCCAACATAGAATACAAACTTTTTAATGCCAAAACAAAAAAACTAAAAGATCATAAAATCCTTACTATCAATACTCAATTTAGCACAAATGATAAAAATAAATCTTATCAAGAATTAGTTCAAGAAATAGCTACAATTGTTTATGAAGATATTAAAAATACTATATAATTACCACTTCTTCTTCTAAAACAATCCCAAATTCTTCAAAAACTCTTTTTTTAGCAAGCTCTATCAAAAATAAAGCATCATCAAAACTAGCATGTTTTTTATTGATTAAAAAATTTGCATGTTCATTGCTAAACATCGCATCATTTTTGCTAAAACCTTTAAGATTAACTGCTTCTATCAACCTTCCTGCATGATCGTTTTTGGGATTTTTAAAAATAGAGCCAAAGCTAGCACCTTTTGGTTGATTTTTTCTTGCATTTTTTAAAAGCTCATCTTTAACTGAGTCAAATCCATATTCTAAAAAAAACTTCGCGCTAAACATCACTTCTTTAATAGGATTAAACCTATAAGCAAAAGCAATATTTTGTTTTAAAATTTCTTGATTAAAAGTGCAAATACTAATTAAATTTTTGCTAATATCCTCATCTTTTAATCCTGCATTCATTTTTAAAATACCGCCCAAAGTCCCTGGGATATTTTTTAAAAACTCAAAGCCTTTTAGGTTATTTTCTTTAGCAAAATGATACATTTTAAAAGATTTCACACTAGAGCCTATCTCTAAAAACATGCCTTTTTCATTTTGCTCTAAAATTTTAATATAATCAAAACTTTTCCCTAAAATTCCAAGTTTTTTGGGTTTTGGAGAGATTAAAAGATTATTTGCCCCACCTATTAAAAAACCATCAAATTCGCAAGGCTCTTCAAGTGTTTGCACTTCAAAGCTCTCACCTATACGCACAGAAGAATACTTAGAAAAATCAATAATCATCTAATAAAGCTTGGAATTTGATTTAAAATATTAGTTGTAAAATCAATCATAGAACTTATCATCCAAGGCATTAAAAATACTATTACCACAACAACAAGTAAAATTTTTGGCACAAAAGAAAGCGTGGCTTCGTTAATTTGCGTTACAGCTTGAAAAATACTTATAATAAGCCCTGCAATAAGCCCTGCTAAAAGCATAGGTAAAGAAAGCATAAGTGTGATTTTAAAAGTTTGTACACCCAAGGCTACTAAAGTACTTTCCATATTTTCTCCTTAAAATTTAAATTCTATCAAGAATTTCTAAATTCTTCATACTCACTAGGGATAAGATAATCTTTACTTTTTATTAACTTCTCATAAAATCCATGATTATATCCAAGCTCAAAAAGCTTATCTATGGCATTGTATTGTTTATCATTCATATTAATAGAGTTTTTATTTGCATATAAATTTAAATACACATCAAGTTTTTGTGCATCAACGCGTATTAAATTACGCTCTAAAAGCATGGAGGCTAAGATTTTTCTATTATGATCGGCTACTTCTACTGCTTTAATCAAATCTTTTTCAACCGCTATTGCATCACTAAGCGGTAAAGATCTTCTAAGGGCCATACCACCTAAAGGTAAAGGTAAATCATTTTTTGCTAATTCTTGCCAAATATCCCAAAGTTCAGCCTCAACACACAAACTAGAATCAAATTCTAAAATGCTCTCATGTATAAGCACTCCCGCATCAACTTCATCTTCTAAAACAGCCTTTTCAATCTCTAAAAAATTCTTATAAATTATTCTAGCTTGTGGATATTTTATGCGAAAGATTAAAGCATTGGTAGTGTGTGCTCCACTTAAAGCAACTTTAAAATTTAGCTTTAATTTTTTATTCTTTTTCTTAATAAGCTTTGGCCCATAACCCTCACCAAAACTCACAGCAGTTTTTAATAAAGCATATTCACTAGCTATTAAAGGATAGAGTGCAAAAGATATCGCACTAACATCGTATATATTTTCCAATGCAAGTTCATTTAAAGTTTGTATATCCAAGGCTGTATTTTCATACTCATAAGCATTTCCAACCCAACCAAATTTAATCGCCATATACATAAAAATATCATCAGCATCAGGAGAGTGTGCTACGCTAATTTTTTTATTCATTTTTTTCCTTAAAAATCTAAAAAAGTATTTTAGCAAAATTCAAAATAAAAACTTATATTAAATTTCTTTTTGATACAATTTTAAACATATTATAAAAGGATTAACAAGCATGGATGATAATAAAAGAAAATCACTTGATGCAGCCTTAAAAAGTCTTGATAAAACCTTTGGAAAAGGCACCATATTAAGACTTGGCGATAAAGAAGTTGAAAAAATTGATTCTATTCCTACAGGTTCTGTTGGACTTGATTTAGCTTTAGGAATTGGTGGGGTTCCAAAAGGAAGAATTATAGAAATTTATGGACCTGAAAGTTCAGGTAAAACTACACTTACCTTACACATCATAGCAGAATGTCAAAAAAAAGGTGGAGTTTGTGCGTTTATTGATGCTGAACACGCTCTTGATGTAAGATATGCAAAAAATTTAGGCGTTGATACAGAAAATCTTTACATCTCTCAACCAGATTTTGGAGAACAAGCCTTAGAAATTGTTGAAACTATAGCAAGAAGTGGAGCCATTGATCTAATAGTGGTAGATAGTGTTGCTGCACTTACTCCAAAAGCAGAAATTGAAGGTGATATGGGAGATCAACATGTAGGTCTTCAAGCAAGATTAATGAGCCAAGCTTTAAGAAAATTAACCGGTATCGTTCATAAAATGAACACTACTGTAATTTTCATCAATCAAATTCGTATGAAAATAGGCATGATGGGCTATGGCACTCCTGAAACAACTACCGGCGGAAATGCTTTAAAATTTTATGCTTCAGTGCGTTTAGATGTAAGAAAAACAGCCACCTTAAAACAAAATGATGAGCCTATTGGAAACCGTGTTAAAGTAAAAGTGGCTAAAAACAAAGTAGCCCCTCCTTTTAAACAAGCTGAATTTGATGTGATGTTTGGTGAGGGTGTAAGTCGTGAAGGCGAGCTAATAGATTATGGTGTAAAACTTGATATTATTGATAAAAGTGGTGCATGGTTTTCTTACAAGGCTTCTAAACTTGGTCAAGGTAGAGAAAATGCTAAAGCCTTTTTAAAAGAAAATCCAGCTATTGCAGATGAAATTACTCAAGCTATACAAAACTCAATCGGTATAGATAGTATGATTTTGGGCGCAAAAGAAGACGATGAAGGAGAAGAATAATGTTGATTATTGAAGATTTAAGAGCTTTTGAAGTTTTAGATAGTAGAGGCAATCCTACCATTAAAGCTGAAATCATGCTAAGCGATGGCAGTGTGGGTAGTGCTATCGTTCCAAGTGGTGCAAGCACAGGAAAAAAAGAAGCTTTAGAATTAAGAGACAATGATGAGAGATTTGGCGGAAAAGGTGTTTTAAAAGCTATTGAAAACATCAATGGCACCATAGCTGAAAACATTATAGGGCTTGATGCGTTTAATCAAACTCAGCTAGATAATACTCTTTTAGAACTTGATGGGACAAAAAATTATTCCAACCTAGGAGCAAATGCAACTTTAGGAATTTCTATGGCAACAGCGCGCGCTGCTGCTAATGCACTAGGCGTACCTTTATATCGTTACTTAGGTGGAGCAAATGCAAGTGTATTACCTGTGCCAATGTGCAATATCATCAATGGCGGTGCGCACGCAAACAATAGTGTAGATTTTCAAGAATTTATGATTATGCCTTTTGGTTTTTCAAGCTTTAAAGAAGGATTGAGATCAGTTTGTGAAATTTATGCAGTATTGAAAAAAGAATTAGCTAATCTAGGTCACTCTACTGCCTTAGGCGATGAGGGCGGTTTTGCACCAAATTTAGCAAATAATACAGAACCTCTTGATCTTTTAATGACTTGTATTAAAAAAGCAGGCTATGAAAATAAAATCAAACTAGCACTAGATGTAGCAAGTAGTGAGCTTTATAAAGATGGTAAATACCATTTAGAAGGTAAAGTTTTCTCAAGTGAAGACTTGATTACTCGCTATGAAGAATTATGTGCTAAATATCCTATTTTTAGCATTGAAGATGGTTTGGCTGAAGATGATTATGAAGGTTGGATTAAACTCACTCAAAAGCTTGGCAATAAAATTCAACTTGTGGGTGATGATTTGTTTGTAACTAATGAAGA
The DNA here is from genome assembly GCF_025771545.1 of Campylobacter sp. IFREMER_LSEM_CL908. Taxonomy (NCBI): domain Bacteria; kingdom Pseudomonadati; phylum Campylobacterota; class Epsilonproteobacteria; order Campylobacterales; family Campylobacteraceae; genus Campylobacter; species Campylobacter sp. IFREMER_LSEM_CL908. Next base: position 6,620 of record NZ_JAKMQK010000009.1, on the reverse strand, counting down.
TATTTTAAGAGAAGGTATCATGAAAAATATGGCAAATGCTGTATTGATTAAGCCTAATCAAATCGGAACAATCACTCAAACTATGAGAACAGTAAGACTAGCTCATAGAAATAATTATAGATGTATTATGAGTCATAGAAGCGGGGAAAGCGAAGATGCTTTTATAGCTGATTTTGCAGTAGCGCTTAATACAGGACAAATCAAAACAGGAGCTCTAGCAAGAGGTGAAAGAACAGCTAAATATAATCGTTTGTTAGAAATCGAACTTGATAATGATGAGTATTTAGGAGATAAGCTCTGAGTGATTTATTAAAAGAGTATGATGAGCATTCTAAAAAGAAAGAGGCTCGTCATCATCTAATAAAAACTATTGCATTATCATTTGTAGCTATTATTGTTGCTATGTATTTTGGTAATATGTTTTTTGGCAAATCCTCTTTAGATGTTTTATTATCGCTTAAAGAGGAGCAAAAAATTTTAGAGAAAAACATAATAACCTTAAAAGCTAAAAATGCCCAAGCTCAAAAAGAATACTTACAGCTTTTAAGACTTAAAGGAGAAAATTCGCATGAGAATTAAATTTTTTTTACTATTTTTATTATCCTGTGTATTTTTAAATGCAAAAGATAATCCTTTTGACAATAACTCAGAACAACAAAACACCGAATTTGTAAAACTTAGTCCTTTTCAAAGACAGGATTTTACTTTTAATTCTGATGCAAGAATTTTAAAAAATATTACTATTACTTATATTAATCTTGATGGCTCTGAAGAGCAAACTACTCTAGATATATACAAAAGTATCAATTGGCATGATACTTACTCATTTATAAAAGCCAAAAGTCCAAATGCCACACCTATACTTGATGTTTCTGTTACTGTGCCACAAGAACAAGGGGTAAAAAACACTAAAACAGAAGAAAACAATACCACTTTAAACATTGAAACACCAATTTTTAGTGGAAATATTTATAATTTTATTTCTATTAGCTTTTATAACAATAAGATTAATATCAAAACCGAAGATAGAATGCTAAGACATTTATCTATAGGAGATCCAACTAAAATCATTATAGATTTTGCTAAAAAGCAAAATTTCAATACAAAAACTTTACAAGTTAATACTGCTCATGTTAGAAAAGTTGTATTTGGATCACATAAAGGATATTATCGTTTAGTAATTTATCTTGATGGAAAATATAGTTATAAATACTCTCAAGGTGAAAATTTACATACCTTTAACTATCGCTAAGAGTTTTTAAAAACTCTTAAGCAAATCTGTGATCATAAATAATCATTTGAAATCTTTGAGCTATCATTTTAGCTCTTTCTATAATAATACTTCTTGGTTCATCTTCAAAAACTTCTTGCAAACTCTCATCAAACAGATTAAGCCAAACATCAAAAAATTCTCTTGGAAACGAAGGTAGTTCATGATGAGCTCTCAAAGGAGAACCGCTATAACTTGGATCACCTAAAAACATCCCTGCCCAAAAACTTGCTATTTTTTCTTTGTGTTTTTTCCAACTCTCATCATCTATACCAATTTTTTCATTAAAAATAGGCCCTAAATCCTTGTCTATTCTAACTTTTGCATAAAAAACATCCATAAGTTTTTTTATACCATCATGATTAATAGTATCAAATTTCATGTTTTTCCTTCAAAATAATTTTGGATAATTGTATTGAATTTATAAAGCAAAAATATAAACAAAAGTCAATTTTTAGTATAATCATAAAAACAAATTTAAAGAAAAAATATGACTTATACTATTTTACCACCCAATCAATTCTTGGATAATTATATTTTAAATATACAATTACACCAATTAGCAAATATTTCCAAAAATGCTTATAAATTTTGGAAAAATGTTCAGGCAGCACGCTATCAAGGCACAAGAGTGGTATTTTTACATAAAAAAAGTATTTTACAAAAACACCAACATCTTATACAAAAATGTGAAAATCTAAGTGGCTTTGTATTAGCAAGTGCCTTTTGCTCATTTACTACTTTAGCTCCATCACATTTGGTAGAAAAAAACAATTCTCAAATTTATAAAATCTTAGATATAAAAGAAGTTTGTGGGGTTAAATTTGTAAATTTAAAGGCATTTTACGATTTTTTAAATTTAGATTATAGTTATAATATTTATATCGAAAAATGCCATTTTTTCAGTCCTACTCCTTTGGAAAAACGCATTAAAATCACTGAGAGTATGTGCGTTGGGTATTACTAAGATATTTAAATATCAAAGCACAAGCAAGCGAAATTATAGCCATAGCAAACATATAAAATCCTAAAGAAAAACGAGCAATATTTTCTAAATTTCCCAAAGCAATAGTGTGTAAAAATAAAGCAAGTTGCGGAGTAAACCCACCAGCTATTGCATAAGCTATATTATAAGAAAAACTAAGCCCTGAAAATTTAACCTTAGCATCAAATACCTCACTCATCATCAAAGGACAAAAATTCATCACTCCAGTAAAAAAGCAAGCACTTAAATAGTACACACTCACTAAATTAAAATCAGGTGTTTTAGTATAAAGAGCGTTAAAATAAAATAAACAAGTTAAGAAAAATCCTAGCGAAAAAATCATACAAGCTTTTACTATACCTATTTTATCAGCCAAAATTCCACTTAATATACAACCAATTACAAGCAAAACTATACCAAGCATTTGTATGTAAGTTTGAACGCTTGCATCAATATTTAACATTTTTGCCATAAAAGAAGGTATAGTTAAAATCATCACAACAATACAAGCCGTCAAAACCCAAGTTATCAACATAGAAAGTACAACGCCCAGCTTAGCTTTTCTAAATACTTCTTTTAAAGGGAATTTTTCTAAAGCCTTATCTTTTTTCATTTGTTCAAAAACAGGTGTTTCTTGTAAAAATTTACGCAAATAAGCAGAAATAATCCCAAAAATTCCTCCTAAGAAAAATGGAATTCTCCAGGCCCATTCATAAAGTTCTTCTTGTGTAAAAAGCTTATTCATCATTAAAAATACAAAACTTCCAAGCAAAATTCCACCTACTACAGAAGCTGTTAAAAATCCAAGATAAGTGCGTTTTTGTCCATTTGGAGCATGCTCAAAAACAAAAACCCAAGCACCAGGTAATTCCCCACCTATAGCTATACCTTGACAAATCCTTACAAATATTAAAAATACTATACATAAATATCCTATGCTTTCATAAGTAGGTATAAAAGCAAGCATAAAAGTTGGCACAACCATCAGTAAAATACTAAGCATAAACATTTTTTTACGACCAAATTTATCGCCAAAATGTGCCATGATTATACCACCAAGTGGTCTAGCTAAATATCCTGCGGCAAAAATTCCATAAGTATTAAACATTTTCCAAAATGGACTTAAATCTTCAGGAAAAAAATTTTTAGAAATATAACTTGCAAAAAATACAAAAATGATAAAATCGTAAAATTCTAAAGTCCCTCCCAAAGAAGAAAGACTCAAAACTTTTATGTCTTTTTTAGTAAGATTTTTACCCACGATTAATCCATCTCATAAGTATCATCATCACTATAATCATCATCGTATTCATAATCATCATCATCATAATTATATGATCTTTGATTATTTGCATAAGTATCATCATCTGCTTCATCATACATTTCATCATCATAATTTTCAAATTCTTCATCATCATAAGCCATTGCAAATCCTTTAAAATTTTTTAGTAGTATTTTAATATAAAAATATACATTTTGGTATAATTTTTCAAACTTTACTTAAGGAAAAATATGAATTTAACGCATTTAGATGAAAAAAATCACCCCAAAATGGTAGATGTAAGTCAAAAAGATATTACCCAAAGAGAAGCTTGTGCAAGCGGTAAAATATACATGAGTAAAGAAGCATTTGAAGCTATCATTGAAAACAAAGCTAAAAAAGGGCCTGTTTTGCAAACTGCCATCACAGCAGCCATAATGGGAGCTAAACAAACTTCAAATCTTATCCCAATGTGTCATCCTTTAATGATCTCAAAAGTACAAACCCATATAGAAGAAAACAAAGAAGAATGTTCTTTTCAACTCTTTGTAACCGTAAAATGTGAAGGAAAAACAGGGGTTGAAATGGAAAGCTTAACAGCTGTTAGCATTGGGCTTTTAACTATTTATGATATGGTTAAAGCTATTGATAAAAGTATGCAAATTACTGATATAGTTTTAGAAAGCAAAGAAGGAGGAAAAAGTGGTAAATATCTGCGATCTTAAAAAAGAACCTATTATAAACTACCCTACTTTTTGGGATTATAAAGTCGTTTTTGAAGCTGAAGTTGATGCTTTAGAAATTTTCACTCAAATACTCAATGAAAGAGAATTTAAATATAAAATCTCAAATACTAGCAAACAAGGAACATATAAAAGTTATCTTTTAAGTGTTTATGTCGATAGTAAAGATGATCGTTTAAATATTTTTAATCAATTAAAAAGTAAAGCGAAATTTGTATTATAAAAAAGGAAAAATATGAAAAATTTAGCCATAATTTTTGAAAATTCTCTCTTAGCTTGTGAAAAAAATGAAATTCCAAACTTAATTAGTGAGCTTGTTTTTAATCTAAGTTATAAAAAAATTAGTTTTGAAAATACTAGCAATGAAGAGCTTTTTGCTATCTTTTCTAAAGTATTAGAAAAACTTGGACTTATAAATGAAGAAAATATTTCCAAAATAATCCAAGGTATTATTAAAGCTAGAGTTGAAGAAGATAAAAAAGCATTTTTTGTTTATATTAACGAATATGGCAAATTAAAAGTAAAAATAGAAGAACAAAAAAACACCATTAAACACAAAATTTGCGATAACTTTTTTGATTTAGAAAAGACTTTAAAAGATTTAAATTTAAATGAATTTAATATAAGTATCAATGATGCAATGCTTTATGATATAGAAATACTAGGCCTTTTAAAAGAAACTGCCGAGAGTGCTTTTATCACAACTTTAGAAAAAGGTGAAAACATAGAACTTACATCTTGTGAAATCGCTAAAAACCTTGTATTTAATGCAATTTGTGAAGGAAGCTTTGAAAAAGAAAGAATTTTAAAAATATCCCAAGTAGTTTTAAATGCTGCTTTTGAACTTGCTAACGAATCAAAGGCTTTTGCTTATGATTTATGTATAGGAAGTATTTATGGGACACAAGAAGGAATTTCTTTGGCGATTGAAAAATTTAAATCAAGCTTTGCATATAGCGCTTTAGAACATGATTTAAAAAATAAAGAAAAAGAGCTTATAGACATAGAGCAAGAATTTATCCAAATGCTTAAAAAAATATCATTAGAATTTAATAATCCCGTAAAAGATATACTTAAAGATTTATTAGAAAATAAATTTGACACTTTATTTGCCAAATTTAAACGCTTAATACAAGAAAACAGAGAACAAATTCTTATCAAAATTAATGAAATTAAACAAAATCCAAAAATTGATGATTTTAGCAAGCTAGCACAAAGCAAACTCAATATCTTAGCCAAAGAGTTAAATGAACTCGAAAAACTCGCAAGCCATAAATATAAAAATTTAGATAAAAACAATGCAAAAGAATTGGGAGTGAGATTGTGGGAAAAAGCAAAAAAATTAATTAAAAAAAATATTAATTGATAATTAATTTTTAAAAATTAAAATTACAAAAATAAAATACGGAGGAAATTATGTTTAACACTTTGAAAGTTAAATTGTCTTTAATGGCAAATTTTTTCACTGCGCTAAGTTTGATTATTTTAGGTGTGTTAAGTTTTTACTTTACCAAAACATACCTTTATGATAATGAACTAAAAAGGCAAAATGATATTTTACAAGTTGCTCGAACTTCCTTAGAAACATTTCGAAAGCACAATAGTGATTTAATTTTAAATTTGGAAAAAACAATTTTGGAATTTCCATATGAAAAATTAAATTCCGAACAAGCTTTGATAGATAATGTTGGCTCTATTTTAAAATCATATAGAAAAGCTTCTGGAGTTTTATCTGCTTTTATAAGTTTAGATAATGGAGAAAATCTTGTAAGTAATGATACTAGTGATAAAAATAATAAAAATATCGAAATTTATGGACAAAATATCAACTATGATGCTAGAACTAGACCATGGTATATTGGAGCCAAAGAAAATAAAGATATTTTCATCACTTCTCCTTATATTGATAAAGCAACAAATCAATATGTAATAACATATACTAAATCTATATATAAAAATGGTAATTTTGTAGGAATTATTGGGGTTGATATTCCAGTAAAAGAGCTTCAAGAAAATTTTGAAAATATGCCTGGTAATAGCTTTTTATTTGATGAAAATGGAAAGATATTTGTTGCTAAAAACAAGCAATTATTAGATCCATCAGTAGATCATGGACCGGTATTAAATGCACACAAACAAAATGGTGATTATTCTTTCTTTGAATATGGATTAAAAGGAAAAGAAAGACTAGGTATATGTGCTAAAATATCTTCTTACCTTGTTTGTAGTACCGAAAGTGCTGATGTTATAAATGAGCCTATTTTCAAAACAGCAACAATACAAACAATTGTTGTAAGTATCATGGTTGCCTTAAGTGTTATCATACTCTACTTCATCATCTCTTATTATCTATCCCCTTTG
>NZ_JAKMQK010000008.1:0-83091 GCF_025771545.1 Campylobacter sp. IFREMER_LSEM_CL908 | reverse complement strand
GCGACCCATTATTAACACATCTTTTGCAAAAGTATGCAGGTTGTAATCACCTCCAACTACTGCCAAAAGTTTTCCATTGGAATATATTGGAGCTGTATAAGAAACTGTTATAGAGTCATCTTCTATGCTTTTATAAGGATCTGATACTACAAGTTTTCCCACGCTTTTGGCCTCTTGATACCATGACCTTGTTCTTGCGTCAAATCCGGTTTCTTCAGGACTTCTAATAATTCTGTTAGATTGATATAATTTTCCATCGTCATTAAATCCAATATATACTACATTAAAGCCAGCTGCTTCTTTTACTGTTTCTAATATATCAAATAGTTCGCCAGAATTAACCCTTGGATTTTTTTCTACAAATTTAACAATAGAAGCAATGGCATCTCTTTTTGCTCCAGAATATATATTGTATGCTGAATTAACATCAAACATAGTTTTTTTCTGAATTTCTTCTAGATAATAACTAGTGCTTTCTTTAGATTGATAATAGCTAATCATATTAACAACTATTAGTATAATAGCTATTAAAAAACAGGCTATTGTTGTCAATTTATTAGATAAACTGTTAAATTTAAACATACTTGTTCCTTTTTAGTTATTTTTTGGCCGGGTATTTTACTTATAAAATAATTAGAAAAAAATAAAAATTTTTTATCTTTTTGAAAACATATGTAGTTTTTATATTTTTTATGTGCATTTAAGTTTTAATAAGTATAATTTCAACTTTAATGCGGGAATAGCTCAGGGGTAGAGCACAACCTTGCCAAGGTTGGGGTCGCGAGTTCGAATCTCGTTTCCCGCTCCATTATCACCCGCCCGGGTGGTGGAATTGGTAGACACAAGGGACTTAAAATCCCTCGGAATTTTTCTTCCGTGCCGGTTCAAGTCCGGCCTCGGGCACCACTTTTTGGTAACTCAAGGCGACATAGCCAAGCGGTAAGGCATGGGCCTGCAAAGCCTTGATCTCCGGTTCGAATCCGGATGTCGCCTCCAATGCGATGTTAATACTTGATATTTTTATTCTTTTACGGGAGATGGCTGAGTGGTCGAAAGCGGCGGTCTTGAAAACCGTTGAGGGTCACACCTCCAGGGGTTCGAATCCCTTTCTCCCGGCCACTTTAACATAATTTTTCATATTTTGTTTTACATTTAAAAAGATATTTCTTAATTTCTTTAAGAAATTAAGAAAATTATTCTAAGTCTAAAATCCCGCCTTTGCTAGCATTACTAACAAGCTTTTGATACATTTTAAGCCATCTTGAATTTATTTGCTTATAAGGCATTTTAAAATTTGCTTTGCGTTTAGCAATTTCATCTTGGGCTAAATTTGCATTGATGCTGTAAGTATCTACATCAATTTCTATCTCATCACCATCTTTTAAAAGCGCTATAAGTCCACCTTCTGCAGCCTCAGGAGAAATGTGGCCTATGCTAAGTCCTCTTGTAGCTCCGCTAAAACGACCATCTGTTATAAGTGCAACTTTAGCACCAAGTCCCATGCCTGTGAGTAATGAAGTCGGACTAAGCATTTCTTGCATGCCAGGTCCACCTTTTGGTCCTTCATAGCGTATCACACACACATCACCTTCTTTAACTTTACCTTTTATAATGCCTTTAATGGCTTCTTCTTGAGAGTTAAAACAAACCGCTTTTCCTTTGAATTTACGCTCGCCCATAATACCTGCAGTTTTTATCACACAGCCTTGCTCAGCTAAATTCCCAAAAAGTATAGCAAGCCCACCTACATTTGAATAGGCATTGTCTATTTTTTTTATAATGTTTTCATCTTTAATGCTAGCATTCTCAATGCGATCTTTTAAAGTTTTTCCACTAATATCTAGAGTGTCAAGTTCTAAAATATGGCCTGGTTTTTTAGCTATTTCAGCTATTACCGCACTTACTCCACCTGCTTTGTGTATATCTTCCATATATATTGTGTTTAAAGATGGAGCGATTTTGGCTATATGGGCCACATTAGCACTGATGTGATTGAGTTCTTTTATATCCAAATTTACACCTGCTTCATAAGCAATAGCAAGCATATGTAAGATAGTATTTGAACTTCCACCCATAGCCATATCAACAACTAAAGCATTGTTAATGGACTTTTTAGTAATAATATTGCGAATTTTAAAACGCTCATCTAGTGCAATTTCACAAATTCTACGCGCAGCTTTTCTTAAAAGCTCTTCTCTTTCTTTGCTAAGTGCTAAAATAGTTCCATTTCCTTCTAGTGCTATACCCATAGCCTCGCATAAAGTATTCATAGAATTTGCAGTAAACATACCCGAGCAAGATCCACCGCTAGGACAAGCTTTGCATTCTATATCTTTTAAATCCTCTCCATTGATTTTTTTAGCCTCATAAGCTCCCACTGCTTCAAAAACAGAACTTAGACTGATTTTTTCTCCATGTTTATTTACTCCTGCTTTCATAGGTCCACCACTAACGAAAATAGTCGGCACATTAACTCTTAAAGCCCCCATGAGCATACCTGGAGTGATTTTATCACAATTTGGAATACAAATTAGTGCATCAAGTTGGTGTGCATTCATCACTGTTTCAATAGAGTTTGCGATGATTTCACGACTTGGTAAAGAATAAAGCATACCATCATGCCCCATAGCTATACCATCATCAACACCTATGGTGTTAAATTCAAAAGGAATACAGCCATTTTTTCGGATTTCATCTTTAATGATTTTTGCATATTCATTTAAGAAAAAATGTCCTGGGATGATATCTATATAGCTATTTGCCACACCTATAAAAGGCTTATTAAAATCTTCATCATTTAAGCCACATGCTCTAAGTAAAGAGCGATTTGGTGCTTTTAAGTGTCCTTTTTTGATTGCGTCACTTCTCATTTGTATCCTTTTTTAAAGTAAAAACTATCATTTTATGCTTTTATTTTGCAATTTTTGCTTAAATTTTTTAAACTTAAATAGTATTTTAAAGAAAATTATTTAAAATGTGCAATTATTTTGATTTAAGGAATGTAATGCTTTTAACTAATCCAGTATTTATAGGCGTTTTGTTAATGACGCTTTTGTGTTTTTTTAGGTTTAATGTTTTGCTTAGTGTTTTGCTTTCTGGGCTTTTTGTAGGCATTTGGTCTAAATTTATGCATATGGAGCATTTAAGTTTAGTGGATTTTTTTACCCAACTTCCACAAGCTATGATGGATTCTATGAAGGTTTTAATCGATGGTATGCAAGGGAATTTGCAAACAGCACTAAGTTATATTTTGCTTGGAGCGGTGGCTGCTGCTATATCAAAAACTAATCTAACGGCATATTTGATTAAAATAGTTTCGCATTATATTTCACATAAAAAATACTTACTTATACTTTCTTTGGCACTTATTGCTTGTTTTTCGCAAAATTTAATCCCTATCCATGTAGCTTTTGTACCTTTATTAATTCCACCTTTGTTGAAGCTTTTTAATAAATTAAAAATAGATCGTAGAGCCATAGCTTGTGCGCTAACATTTGGACTGACAACTCCTTATATGGTTGTGCCTTTAGGTTTTGGGCTTATTTTTCAAACTTTGCTTGTGGATAATTTAAATTCAAATGGGGTGCAAATTAGCCTAGGAGAAGTTTCTCAAACTATGGCTTTTGCGGCTATTTGTATGTTAGTTGGTCTGTTTTTGGCTGTATTTGTATTTTATGCTAAGCCAAGAGAATATCAAGAAGAACAAATTAGCAAAATGGACTTTGAAAATCTAAAAATGAGTAAAAAAGAATGGGGAGTTTTAGCTGGCCTTGGATTGACTTTGATTTTGCAAATTTTAACGCACAATTTACCTTTATCAGGGCTTTTAGGTTTTGTTTTGATGGTAATTTTGGGTGGAGTAGAGTATAACAAAGTTAATTTAGTTTTTGATGATGGGCTTAAAATCATGGGTTATATAGCTTTTGTAATGCTTGTTGCTTCAGGATATGGAGAGGTTTTAAAACAAAGTGGAGGTATAGCTGAGCTTGTAAAAACAAGCGTGCCTTTTATGGAGCAAAGTCACTTTTTAGCTATTTTTATTATGCTAGCTATAGGTCTTTTAATCACTATAGGTATAGGCAGTTCTTTTGGTACTATTCCTATCATCGCTGCCTTATTTTGTCCTATATGTATAGAACTTGGTTTTTCACCTGCTGCGATTATTTTTATCATCGGTGTTGCTGGAGCTTTGGGAGATGCAGGATCACCTGCTAGTGAAACGACTTTGGGAGTGAGTGTAGGGCTTAATGCAGATAAGCAAGGTGATCATATAAAAGATACTTGTATACCAACCTTTTTATGCTTTAATGGCTCTTTGCTTATCTTGGGTAGTGTTATAGCATTTTTCTTAATTTAAAATATTAAAAGTCTAAAAAGGCTTTTAATATTCAAATTCTTCCATATAACCACAATCAATTGTAAGAATTTTCATTTGAAATGATTTTATAAACTCGATTATAGGTTCAACTCCACCATAAGGAAAAGAAATGGGGTAAAAATATAATTTGGCGATATTTTCCTCTATTTTTTCTATGGAGTGAAAATAGTATTCTCCATTTCCTATGCAGTCAAAAATATCATCAAACTCCCAACAATCTTTGCTTGAGAAATATTCTAATTCTTTTTTGCTGTAAAAATTATATATACTTTTATCTGTGTATAAATCTTCTATTTGTAAATTCTCATCTTTTAAGATTTTGATATAATTAAACAAATCGCACAATCTTTTAAAAGACTTTTCATTATTAATGATAAACTTAATAAAGCAAAATTTTTCCATTTTAATACATTAACAATATTCCACTTGAAAGTCTGCTTGAAGATTTATTATACTCAATAAGACTCTCGCCGTATCCGTTAAAATACTGAGTGTAAATATATAAGCCATTGTTAGAAATTTTATAAGCTCCACTTATTTCTACTGCACCGCGGTTATTAGCAAAATTTAAATTATTACGCCACAATATATTGATAAAATAATCATCTTGGGTATAAGCAAGATTAATATCAAAATTACCTAAATATTTTTCTATGTCAGGATTATCATCTTCTGAACTTTTTTCAGGAATTCTTAGCCAAACTCTAGGTATGAACATAAAATCACCAAAAAACCATGCATTGCTTAGATAAATTCTATTCCATGATCTTGATTTTGGATCATTTTGCCCGTTAGATTCATGTAATAAGCCTATGCGTATATCTTTTAAATTCTCAAAAGCACCATGTCCGCTTATAGGAAAGTTGATAAAAAATTCAGGTAAATAGTTTGTTTCTCTAAAAGGAGCAGAATGTTTATAAAGTTGCCACCATGAAATTTGTGTATAGCCTATGTTATAACTTTCATTTAAACCCAAAAGATTTTCAAAAAGAGTTTTTTTAAGGCTTACTTGAAATTTAGTTTCAGTGCTTTTATAATCTCTCTTGCTAAAACTATAAGAAACAGGCATAAAATAGCTAAGATTATGCGTGCTAATACCAAAAGGATTGTATGATTTTTCTGTGCCAAGGTAGTTTGCTAAAGCTTCATTTTTTGGATTAATATCATCTAATTTTTTCTCTTTGGATGTATTTTGCTCAAAATTAAAAGACTTTTCTAAACTTGTTTCTTTTTGTTTTTCTTTTAAAGCCAAGCTTTTATAAATTTGCATAGCTTTTTTGTACTTACCTTGATTTTCATATTCTAAGGCTTGATTGAATAAATCCTCATTTGCTAAAGCACTAAAAGCACATACTATGGGTAGAATTGTCTTTTTCATGAAGCCACTTTTTATATTCTTTAAAATAATTTAAATTTATAAACTCATTATCATCTTCAAATTCTATAAATTCTGCTTTCATTGTATCACAAAAAAGGGCTAATTTGTGATTGTTTTCTTGTAAAAATTGCAAAGTTTTTTCAAAATTCCTACTATGATAAAATCCACATAAATAATGCTTGTGTTTTTTTGTGCTTGCTAAGAGTATATTTTGTGATTTTAGATGATCAAAAAGCTTGTAAAAACTTTCTTTGTTTATGTTTGGAGTATCCACGCTAAGGATAAATACATAGGTATTTTTAAAATGTTTAAGTATGGAATTTAAGGCAATGAGTGGAGAATAGTTGTTTAAATCCTCATCTAAAATAAGTGCTAAGTTTTTTTGATGAAATTTATCTTTTTTGGTGCTAATAAAAACTTGATTAAAAATTCTTGACATTTTTTCATATTGATAAAGAGTTAAGTTTTTATCATCTACTTGCAATAAGCTTTTATCTTCTCCCATACGCGAAGACTTTCCACCACATAAAATCACACAAGGATAGGGAATTTTTTCACTCATAAAAACCTCATAAATTCATCAAAATATTTTATAATACATTTATGAAATATACAGATTTAATACAAATAAAAGATTATTTTAAACAATTTCAAAGACTAAATTATCTCAAACGCCTTGATGATAATATCTTAGAGCTTAGCTTAGATCATCAAGCTTTTATACTAGACTTAACGCGTGGAAAAAGTGGAATTTACCAAGATAAACTCCAAGTAAAAGTCTATAATGCACCTTTTGATTTTATGCTAAAAAAATACTTTTCAAACGCAAAGATTTTAAATTTAGAAGTATTAGAAAATAATAGAATTTTATCTTTTGAAGTTTTATCGGAAAAATCTTATAAAGCTTATGGGGCTAAGATTTATTTTGAATTTACAGGAAAAAACACTAATGTAATCATCACAGACACCAATGATATTATCATAGAAGCTTTGCGTCATATAGATAAAAGCTACCGCGTTGTAAAAATAGGCGAAAAACTCCAAGCTTTAAAAGCTTATGAGATCAAAGAAGAATTTGTAAAGATTGATGATTTTAATGTGTATTTTAAAGAAAGTGCTAAAAAGTTACAGCAAGATCGCCTAAAAGATATAAAAGAAAATAAACTTTTAAATATAGATAAAAAAATCTTTACCCTTAAAGAGAGCATAGAAAATTTAGAACAAGAAAGTAATTTATTAAAAAAAGCTCAAGAATTAAGCCAAAAAGCAGATGTTTTGTTTGCTAATTTAAATTCTTTAAAAGATTATCAAAGAGAATTTATTTTACAAGATTTTAATGCAAATGAGCTTGCTTTTAAGCTCGAAGATACTCCTAAAAACAGTGCGAATGAATTTTATAAAATGGCTAAAAAGCTAAAACAAAAGGCTAAAAATATCAATATAGAAAGAGAAATTTTAAGTGAAAAACTTGATTTTCTAATAAATTTAAAAGACTTAATTGCTAAAAGCACCTCTTTGAGAGAATTAGAAGTTTTAATGCCTAAAAAAACGAAAAAAACAAAAAAAGAGGAACTAAATGCAGGGGTTAGTAGCTTTTATTTTGATGAGTTTAAAATCAGCGTAGGACGCAATGAAAAAGCTAATGAGTATTTATTAAAAATAGCTAAAAAAGATGATATTTGGCTGCATGTAAAAGATTATCCTAGTGCACATGTGATCATTACTTCAAATAAATTAAAAATAAGTCAATTAGTGCTAGAATTTGCAGCAAAGCTTTGTGTGGAATTTTCCAAGCTAAGTTCTGGAGTTTATTTGGTCGATTATACTAGTAAGAATTTTGTAAAAATAAAAGAAAAGGCTTTTGTAAATTATACAAATTATAAGACTTTAAGCGTTTTAAAGGAGTAAGTATGCCTATAAGTCCCATAGGTGGTATTCATTTTGCTAACCAAAATGCACCAGTACATTCAGCACAAGCTAGTAATGAATTGGCAAAAGATTCTTTTGCAACTTTGGTAAATATGAGTGAATTTCAAGCAAAAGAAAAGGCGGTTGAAAAACTTGAAAAAGTTAATCAAACTCATGAAGTAAGTGATGAAGTAAAAGAAAGGCAAGAGGAAGAAAAAAAGCATTCTAAACATCATCAAGAACAAGAGCAAGAAGATGAAGATGAACAAGAGGGGCAAGAAGTAGTTAAAAAAAGTTCTCATTTGCTTGATTTAAGTATATAGAAAGGATAAAAATGTTTTCAAAGACAAGAATTCTTAGTGCTATTGTGATGATAGCTGTGATAGCTGTTGTTGCTTTGGTGGATAATTTTTTGATTAATTTTGCGATTTTTGGTGTTTTATTGTTTTTGGCATTTAATGAAGCAAAAACTATGTTTAAAAGCAAACATGCAAGTGTTTTTGTAGCTTTGTGTGTTTTTGCAATAGGAGCATTTTTAGATAAACCTTTCTTTATAGGCCTTTTGGCTTTGATTTTGATTTTAGGATATTTAGTTTATAAAAAAAGTGAAAATTTAAATGAACTTATGCCTTATATATATCCTACTTTACCTATTTTAATGCTTTATCAAGTATTAAGTTATGAGGGTATGTTTGTATTATTTTGGCTTATAGTGATTGTCGTTGCTTGCGATAGTGGGGCGTATTTTATAGGAAAACTAATTGGCGAGAGAGCTTTTTCTCTAACAAGTCCAAATAAAACCTTAGAAGGTGTTGTAGGTGGCATTGTTTGTGCGGGGATTTTAGGAACTATCATAGGCTCTTTTGAATTTAGCTTGGTAAAAAGTATTTATATATCTTTAATCGTAGCTATTTTTGCTGTGATAGGGGATTTGCTTGAGAGTTATTTTAAAAGACAAGCAGGTATTAAAGATAGTGGTAATTTAATCCCAGGGCATGGGGGAGTTTTAGATAGAATTGATGCTGTTATCATTGCAGCATTTGCAATGGCAACTTTAGTATGATCGTACTTGGAAGCACGGGAAGTATAGGAGTTAATACTCTTTTTATTGCTCAAGAAAAAAACATAAACATAGAAGCCTTATCTTGTGGTAAAAATATCAAGCTTTTAAATGAGCAAATAGCTCTTTTTAAGCCTAAATTTGTATGTATACAAGATGAAAAAGATAAAACCTTAGTTGATCATGATAGGATTTTTTGTGGTCAAGAGGGTTTAAAAGCGATGATAGCTGAGTGCAAAAGTTCTTTAGTGGTAAATGCTATAGTAGGTTTTGCAGGCTTAAGTTCAAGTCTTATGGTGCAAAAGCTTGGTAAAATTTTAGCCTTGGCAAACAAAGAAAGCTTAGTAGTAGCAGGGAAATTTTTTGACACTTCTAAGATTAAAGCCATAGATAGCGAACATGCAGCACTAAAGTGCTTGATAGATAAAAGAAAAGATATTAAAAAACTTTTTATCACAGCAAGTGGCGGGGCCTTTTATAATTATAAAATCAAAGATTTAAAAAATGTCAGTGTAAAAGAAGCTCTTAAGCATCCTAACTGGAGCATGGGAGCTAAGATCACCATAGATAGTGCTAGCATGTGTAATAAACTTTTTGAAATTATCGAAGCTTATCATCTTTATGGTATTAAACAAATAGATGCTTTGATAGAAAGAAAGTCTTTAGTGCATGCTTTATGTGAATTTAAAGATGGTGGTATGAGTGCATATTTTTCTCATGCAAATATGCGTTTGTCTATAGCTCAAGCTATTTTAGATGAGCATGAACAAAGCTTTATAGAAAATTTGGATTTGTTAGCTATGCCAAGTTTAAAATTTGAAAAAATTAGTTTAAAAAAATATCCTATATTTTCACTTAAAGATGAGCTTTTGAAAAAGCCTGACTTGGGTGTGATTATAAATAGTGCAAATGAATATATGGTGTATCAATTTTTAGCCCAAAAAGCGCAGTTTTTAGACATAGCCAAGGGTATTTTTAAAGCATTGGATTATTTTGGTGTGCCAAAGATTAACCAAATTGAAGATGTTTTTGAGTATGATAAGCAAGTTAGGCTTTATTTAGATAAGGAAATGAAGTGAGATATTTTTTAAGTATTTTGATTTTTATAAATGTGGTTTTTGCTTTAGAGTTTAGCGTTAAAGAAAATGGAAAAAGTTTAGATGATAATAATACGGTTTTAATCCTTGGAGGTATACAAGGAGACGAGCCAGGTGGGTTTCATGCTGCTAGTTTGCTTTTGAGTGATTATAATATCACTAAAGGTAAAATTATTGTCGCACCAAATTTAGCTTTTGAAAGTATTATTGCTAGAAATAGAGGAAATTTTGGAGATTTAAATAGAAAATTTGCCCATATAGATGAAAACGATCCTGATTTTCACACTATAGAGCGCATAAAAAAGCTTATTTTGGAACCTGAGGTAAATATGGTTATAAATTTGCACGATGGAAGTGGATTTTATAGACCTCAATATGAAAGCAAAGATAAAAATCCAAATCGCTGGGGCAATACTAGTATTATTGATCAAAGTGAGGTAAATTCTACTAAATATGCAGATTTGGAAAATATTGCTAAAGAGGCAGTGGAAAATATCAATAAAGCTTTGGTTAAAGAAGAACATCAATATCATTTAAAAAATACCAAAACCCAAGAAAGCAATGATAAAGATATGCTAAAGGCTTTAACTTATTTTGTGGTGTCAAATCACAAAGCAGCCTTTGCTAATGAAGCGAGCAAAAATTTACCAACGCATTTAAGAGTATATTATCATCTTTTGGCGGTGGAGTATTATCTAAAAAAGGCAAATATAGAATTTCAAAGAACTTTCGATTTAACTCCAAATGGAGTTTATAGAGCTATTGAAAAGCCTTTAGAGGTAAAACTTTTTAATGATAAAATTTTACTTTATCTTGATAAACCTGCTAGTGCTATAAATTTTTTACCTTTTCCTATTAATCAAGCTTTAAATTATGAAGCAAGTAATGAGATTACTGCAGTAATTTCCAATGCTAACTCATATTCAATCAATTATGGCAATCGCTTGCAAACAAGATTGTATCCTGAATATTTTGAATTTTCAAATGCTCTAGATAGTGTTGAAGTGATAGTAGATGGAAAAAATATACAAACAAATTTTGCTCAAAAAATTATGGTAAAAGATAATTTTAAAATACCTTCTATAGCAGGTGTAAGAGTTAATGTTATAGGTTTTGATAGGGGTGTTGATGAAAGTGATATTGTTATAAGCAAAAACCAAATGCAAAGCCGTTATTCTTTGGATAAAAAAAGAAAAATTTACAGAGTAGAATTTTATGAGCTAAAGAATGCAAATTTAGCCGATCAAGTTTTAGAAAGAAAGACTAATTTTAAAGAAATTAAAAAAGCAAATATACCTGCAAAAGCCATAGAAAAAGCAGAACAAAAAGACAAATTTATCGGTATGATTTTAGTGGAATTTCAATGAGAGATTTGATTCTTGCCATAGAAAGCTCTTGTGATGATAGTTCTATTGCTATCATTAATAAAAATAGCTTTGAGTGTATCTTTCATACAAAAATTTCTCAAGAAAATGCCCATAGTGCTTATGGAGGGGTGGTGCCCGAGCTTGCCGCAAGATTACATAGTGAAGCTTTACCTAAGATTTTAAAAAGATGCCAAAAATACTTTGATAAACTTTGCGCCATAGCAGTTACAAATGAACCTGGCCTTAGTGTGAGTTTGATAGGTGGAGTAGCTATGGCTAAAATGCTTGCTATTAGTTTAAATTTACCGCTCATTGCGATTAATCATCTAAAAGGGCATATTTATTCTATGTTTTTAGATAAAAAAGCTAATTTTGATATGGGTGTGTTGCTTGTAAGTGGTGGGCATACTATGGTGCTTTTTATTAATGAGCAAGGTAAAATCACAGAATTAGCAAGAACAACCGATGATAGCTTTGGAGAAAGCTTTGATAAAGTAGCAAAAATGATGGATCTTGGCTATCCTGGCGGAGCTATCATAGAAAATTTAGCTAAAAATGTAGAAGAAAGTGATTTAGAATTTAGCATACCCTTGCTTCATTCTAAAGATTTAGCTTATAGTTTTTCAGGACTTAAAAACCAAGTGCGTTTGGAAATTTTAAGAGAAGAATTAAGCTTGGAGCGTAAAAGTAAAATTGCCTTTGCATTTCAAAAAGCAGCCATAGCTCATATTTTAAACAAGTTAGAAAAAATTTTTAAAGAGTATAAATTTAAACGCTTTGGTATAGTAGGCGGAGCTAGTGCAAATTTAAGCTTAAGAAGTCAAATAGAGCATTTATGTCAAAGTTATCATTGTGAGCTTTTGCTAGCTCCGCTTGAGTATTGTTCGGATAATGCTTTGATGATAGCAAGGGCAGCTTGCGAGGCTTATGAGCGTAAAGAATTTGTAAATATAGAAGATGATCTTATAAAGCCTAAGGTAAAAAACTTACAAGGCATATTATGAAAAAAGCTTTTACTATTATAGAGCTTGTGTTTGTAGTAATTATACTTGGAGTTTTAGCTGCGGTTGCTCTGCCAAAATTTAGCACAAGTAAAGATGAGGCAAGTGTAGTTCAAGCTTTGGGAAATTTAAAAATTTTTATTAATGATGTAAGTGCTTATATATTAAAAAATGAAAGTCTTTCAAATATAGCTTTAATGAGCAATGTAACAAATATAAAAAATGAAGACTTATCAAATTTGCAAAATTCCACCAAAGAACTTGATTTTAGTGTAGGAAATGATGAGCAATGTTTTAAAGTGCTTTTTGTAGATAAAGAAAGTGTTTTGCTTTTAGCACTTATGATAGATAATGCTCAAAAAAGCAAAGTCCAAAATATAGCAGATTTAAAAAATCAAGCTTTGAAAGATCCTAAAAATCAAAGCATAAAAACTCAATTAGATGAGGCTTTAAATGCTTTTAGTCAAAGTGAATTTGCAAGCACTTCAAAATCTAAAGCTTGTCAAGGTCTAATCCACTCTAAAGCTTTTAAAGATTTAGCTACTAGAGTGTATTTTCTAAGTGGTAGTTAAAAATACACCCCTCCACTTAAATACAATTTCATTCTATGCTCATCATCATATTTATACTGATGAACTGCTCTTGCTGCATCAAGCTTTATATAATACTCATTAGCTTTATTATAAAGTATTTGTAAGCCTACAGCATCTAAAAAATGCTCATCTGCTAATCTATCCCCTGAAGCTTTTTCATACCAAGCATAACCTATATCATAAAAAGGAGTAAAATAAAAATTAGTATTTGGTATATTTATTCTTATACCAAAGTTAGCTACTATGGTATTATCTCCATCTCCCTCTCCATTATCATAAGCTCTTACTCCATAAGCTCCACCTAAAGATGAACTTTCAGAAGAATCTAATTCAAAATTTCCTAATACCTTTTGATAGTTTATATTTAAAGTATGAGTAATATACTCATTAATACTATAATAATTATTCAAACTAGCATTGAGTTTTCTAAACCAACCCATGCCTTTACTATTATTTTTATAATTAGTGCCTAAAAAATTAACCCCATCGTCATAGACCTTGCCTAGGTTGATTTTGGTACTATAAATAAAAGTGTTATGAAAATTTCTAAATAAACCTTCTAAACCCATACTACCTACATTAGAATGCTTATTAAAAGTTAAAAATCCAGCACTTGTATCACTAAGTATTTTATGATAAATACTAGAAGTAAAGTATAAAGATGAATTAGTATTAATCCACACAGGATAAGAAAAGTCTATACCGAAATTTCTAGAAGTACCATAAAATCCGGCATTTTCATAATCTTCTCCCAAGGAATAATTTCCTTTTGATACACTTGGAGTAATTTTTAAATTTCCTAAAAAGAAAGTATAACTAGCTCCATAGTTGATTTGTTTTTCATTGCTTGATTGTAAGTAAAAATTATAATAATCTCCCATATTAAATATAGAATTAAATCCCATGCTGATGCCTATTCTATATTTACCAGAACTTTCAATACCATAATTATCAGCATATAATAATACATTAGCCTTAGTATCAGGAACTACTTCTATAACTACATCAGTTTCTCCTACATTCTCTCCTGCTTGTAAGCCTGCTAGGGTTTGTACTCCATACATTTCATTGACTTTATATGCGCTATCTTCTATTAATTTAGTGGAGATAATTCTGCCTTTAAGTTTTTTATCTAATTTATCTTTTATGAAATGATCTTTGATCGAGGTTTTGTTTTCTATTATGTGTTTTCCAAATACTCCTAAAGCAATGTTTAGTTCTATATTGCCATCTTCAAAATTTTGTTTTGGAATAAACACTGTTGCAGCAGGATAGCCATTAACTTGGAAATAATAAGCAACAATATTTGATACATCTTGCAAATCTTGGATATTAAATTTTTTCTGTTCATAGTTTAATATGAGATTATGTAATTCCTCTTCTTCAATTCCTAAATTTTCAAAATCAATTCCTTTGTTTGTGATGTGAAAATTATAGTGAGTAAGTATTTCTTTTTCATAATGTTCTTGGTGTGTATTTATGATTTCTCTAGCATCTTGAAATTTTTCATAATTTTGTTCAGTTTTTAAATTTTCTTTTAAAGCTTTGTTTTGTGGTATATTTCTATCAGGAGATAATTCCATTATTTTTATATTGTCATTTGTAGCTCGTAAAGCACATGTTAAAATTAAGGTGCAAACAATAATCTTATGCATTTAACTTTCTTTAATTAGCACATGGGTTCATAGCTTTAAACCCATCGCTTACAATACAAGTTTTTTTGCGAGCTTCTATATCAAGTTCCCCAATTTCTTTGATTATTATTTCATCTTTAACTAAATCATCTCCTAAAGAATTAAATAAAAATAAATTAGCAATATTGTCATTAATCATTGCAGGATAGTTTTGATTATTGTTTAGACTTGATTTTGCTTGATTGTTTTCTAGTGTAGGAATGCTAGGAATACTAGGTGTTAGATCAGTCCAAGGTAAATCAGGTTCAATAGGAATGCCAGGTGTTAGATCAATGCTTTCTAAAATAGGTTTATATAAGTCATATTGATAATCTCCCATTATTAAAAAACTACCTTTATTGTGTTGATATTCTATTTTATTTTTAATTTCTGCTAATCCTAATTTGGAAGCTATTGTTTCTTGTTGTTTTTCTAGCATATTGATATTTTTAAGTAATTGAGCTAGCTTATTAGGATCTAGTGAAGAATTGTTTTTTATATAGTCATTATAAGATTTTTCTGCTATTTGAAGTTGTAATTTTATATTTTCCAATTCTTTTAGAAGTTGTTGTGAATTTAAAACTATATCTTTTAATTCTCCTTTTAGAATTTCTAATATACTTATTTTTTTCTCAATTGTTTTGTCTATATTTGATTTTATATTGTTTTGATAAAAATCTTTTACACCTTCTTCAAATTTATCATTATTTGCATTATTTAATCCGTTGTTTTGATAAGCCATTATAAAATCTAAACTTTGAACTATCTTCAAGGCTTGTGATTTATTATTTGCTGTATCTTTGATGAAGTATTTTGCCACAAAATCTACTTTTTCATCTTCTGTCATTAGATTATAATCTTTTTCTGCTAACATATCCAATAAAACATCAATATATATTTTATAATGCTGATTGATAAGATCTGCTAGAATTTCATTTTTGATGACATCTTCGTATAAATCATCTTTACCAAGGATGGCTTCTTCTTGTATGATATTGTCTATATTTGGGTAATTAATTTCTATTTTATTTGAAAAATCTGGTTTTTTTGGTAGTTCTATAATAGGTCTTGCTATTGTATTATCTTTACTTAAAAAATCTTCAAATTTTAAATTTTTATTATCATCATTATAGGTATGAATATTAATTTTCATATCTTTCCATAATTTTAAGTCGCTAAAAACATCATTAAAATCATTTTCATGATGATAAATATGTATATTCTTAAAAGCTAAATTTACATTTTTATCGTTATAGGCACTAATAAATTTTCCACTTAAATTTTTACCATCACTTGCAAAAGATTGTATTTGGGAGTCATTTTCAAAAAATAAATATATATTTTTAAAATCTAAATTAAATTTTTGAAACATTGAACGCCCTTCAATATATCCGATAAACCCAGCAGCATTGGCAAAGTCTTTTTGTCCATAAGCTTGTATATTTTTTATATCATATATGCTTATGTCGGAAAAACTTCCCTTGCCTTCTTTTTGAATCCATCCTGCAAAACCTCCAACATTCACCATTCCGCTTTTGTCTTTTTCAATCTTGCCTGAAATAGTGTCAATATTTTTTATTGTGATATTTGAAAGAGATAAATTATCACTTCTATATCCTTCTATTTTTCCTGCAAAACCACCGCTTGCAGCACGAGTGCCTTCCATGGAGTTATTATTAATGCTTTCTATTTTTTCAGCTTCTATGCTAATATTATCAAAAACACCTCCATTAGCAAAACCTACAAACCCGCCAGCATAAGCATTTCCTGTATCAAAAAAATCTTCTTCCAACGAGCCATCTTTGTTATCTTGACTAATGCTTTTTACATTTTTAACACGCACATTGATGTTTTTAAAATAAGTATCACCAGAATCAATACTTCCTACAAATCCGCCAGCATAAGTATGGCGTAAAGTAGTAAAAGTGGAGGTTATGTTGTTTATATCTAAATTTATATTTTCAAGATCAGCATAGCCTATATTACCTGAAAAACCACCTGTAACAAAACCTCCATTAATTTCATCAATTTGTCTTATATCGATATTGCTAAATTTTCCTCCCCATACTTCTCCGGCAAAACCACCTGTATATGTTGCTTTTGTTGTTTTATCATTAATAATTTTATTTATTTGTGATATGTTTATATTTTCAAATTTTCCATTGTTAATTCCACCTACAAAACCTCCAATATGTGATCTATTTTCAAGGCTAATACCGCTGATTTCTCTTATTGATTTTATATCAATCTTGTTAAAGTTAGCACCATTAACATATCCTATAAAACCTCCTGCGTAGAGGTTGTTTTTATTTTGTGTAGAGATTTTAGAGATATTTTTTAACTCTATATTTTCAAATTTACTGCCACCATTTGCATATCCTATAAAACCTCCAGTATACATTGAGTTTGATAGAATAGAATTATCGTTATAATCAATTATTATATTTTTAAATTCAGAACCATTAGCATTTCCAAATATACCAACATATCTTAAAGAATCTGATAATACATTTGTATCTATGAATATATTTTTTAAAGCAAAATTTTGTCCGTCAAAAATTTTATTATAAAAGCTATTATCTTCTATAATTTCCCAATCATCATTGTAAATAGGATCTTTATATCCTACTATCATATTGGTGCAACCATATCCTTCTATACAGTAATTTGCATAGTTTTTTCCTTTAAAATCTATATCATTTGTTAGTCTGTATTCAGTAGCTGTATTTCTAAAATCTTTTTTATTTTCATTCCAACCTTTGGCAAAATGCCACCAATCAACATCTGAAGATATTCCTACAAAATCATATATGTTAAAAGAGTTATTATTATGTTTTATATTTTGAAAATCAGCTTGTTTAAGTTTATCAAAAACTGCAAAAGAATTAGGATCGTAGTAATATCCACTAGCATTTAAATATATAGAACCTCTTTCTTTAGCACTTACTTCTAATTTTGATAAAGAATTTGCGTTTATATTTGATGTATCAATGTCTATTTCGTTTCCTATAAGTTTGATGTTTTTTGAGTTGATTTTGGTTAATAAATCATTTGAATTTTTAATATTTGAATTTAATAAAATTTTATTTCCTATAAAGACAACTTCTTCAGCGTTAATATTTCCCATATTAACTACATTGCCATTGTTTTTATCTAATTTTATAATAGGTGATTGTATGGTATTTGTTTTTCCATTTGCAAATTTTTGCATTTCATCAGAACTTATTGATGAGGTTGAAGCCACAAAGCGATTAGCATTGATAGTTCCTGTTTTAGTAATGATTACTCCATTAGGATTGATTAAAAAGACATTATTGCCACTTGCATTTAATAAACCTTCTATGGTAGATTTACTTGTCCCATGAGCAATGTTTAGGTAGTTTTTGTTAGAGCCATTAAAATTTACACTTTCATTTTTGCCTATGCTAAATCCCCCCCCCCATTGTATTACAGAATTTTGCCCATTTCCGTGGATATTCATATGATTATCATTTATGCTAATAGAACCACTAGTTCCATGTGTAAATTTACCACCACTAGGTAGCGCTAGACTTTGATCAAATAAGATAGAAATAACAATACCAGATAAAAGAATATGGTTAGAAAAACTAGACATCAGCTATCCTTAAATAATTATTAATATCAATATGTAATTTTTAAATATATTATAACAAAATTTATTTATAGTTAAATAAAAATAAATAAACATAAACAATATAAATAATTTATTATGCATATTTTTGTTATATAATTTGCTTTTAGAGTTAAGGTTTAGATTAAATGAAATTTTTAGTTTTTTTATTTAAAGAAAGCAAATTAAAAATCATTCTTTTTTTGCTTTTTAGTATTTTTACGAGTATATTAGGTGTATTGACTTTAGTTTTTATCAATGAATTTTTATTAAAAGCTAATCTTGAAAACTCAAATATTATCGTGTATTTTGTGCTTTTGTTGCTTGTATTTTTTGCGAGTTCTTCTTTTGTAGAAATTGCTTTAAGCTCGTTTGGACAAAGTTTTATTTTTAAAATGCAAAGAAGGGTTGTAAAGCAAATTTTAGATACAAGTGTTTTGAGTATTTTAAATACTACTAAAGCAAAGATTTTGGCTTCTTTAAATAATGATGTGCGTAGTATTTCTTTTGGACTTTTAAGATTTCCTGAATTCATACAATCAAGTGTTTTGATTATTTGTGTAAGTGCTTATATAGCTTATCTTTCTTTAGAAATTTTCTTTTTATGTTTTGTGTGGATAGTGTGCGTTTTTTTGGTGGATAATTTTTTAATGAGTAAGGTGTATTTTTATTTTAAAAATGCTAGGGAAAATGATGATGCTTTGCAAAAAAACTATCAAAATATTTTACAAGGGCATAAAGAATTAACCTTAAATCCTTTAAGGGCAAAGTATTATTATGAAAACGAGTTTGAAAAAAATGCTCTAAAAAAGAAAAAAAGCTCCACTATAGGAAATATCTTACATATCTTATCTAATAATTGGAGTAATAGTGCCATGCTAGCTTTAGTAGGAGTGGAGTTTTATATAGCTTTAAGCTATGAACTTGCTAGTTTGCAAAGTGCTACTACTATTGCTTTAAGTGTGCTTTTTTTAAGATCGCCACTTGGAGCTATGATAGGAAGTTTTCCTACGCTTATGATGGCAAAAATCGCTTTAGATAAAATTTCAAATTTAAATTTAGAAAATTATTCTCATGAGTTTAAAATTAGTCAAAATAAAAAAACTTGGCAAAAACTTTGTTTTAAAGATGTATCTTTTTCTTATAATGAAAATTTTGCACTAAAACCTGTAAATTTTGAGCTTAAAAAGGGCGAATGCGTATTTTTAATAGGGAAAAATGGTAGTGGTAAATCTACTTTTTCTATGATTTTAGCAGGACTTTTTATAGACTTTAAAGGGGATATTTTTTTAGATGATGAAAAAGTAACTTCAGAAAATATTTATGAATATAGAAGTTTAATTAGTGCGATTTTTAGTGATTTTCATTTATTTGAGCATATTTTAGAAGATGAGAAATTTAGCAAAGAAGACTTGGTATACTGGCTTGAAATTTTAGAACTAAATGAAAAAGTAGAGCTTGTGGAAAATAATTTTAGCACTATAAAGCTCTCGGCTGGACAAAAAAAGCGCCTTGCTATGCTTAATGCTTTACTCGAAAAAAGAGATATTTTAATATTAGATGAGTGGGCAGCTGATCAAGATCCTATGTTTAGAAAGTTTTTTTACACTAAGCTTTTGCCACTTTTAAAGCAAAAAGGCATTACAATATTTGCTATAACACATGATGAAGTATATTTTGACATGGCTGATAGAATTTTACTCGCACAAAATGGTCAAATTTGTGAATTAAAAGGCGATATTAAAGAACTAGCAAAAAATGCAGTAGAAAAATTTTAAAGGATAAAAATGAAAAAATTATTTATTTTATGTTTATTTTTAGGAGTAAGTTTGATGGCAAAATCTTTTGAGCTTGTAAAAGAGCCTGTTCTAACTTCGCAAATGGTTGAAGGGATTTTGGATCTTGCAAAGAAAGAAGCAAGAAAAAATGGCTTTCATGTAAGTATTACCATAGTAGATAAATCTGGTCAAATTTTAGCAGTTTTAAGAGATGATAAAGCAGGTGTGCATACGATTAATGCTAGTTATAAAAAAGCCTACACAGCCACTTCGCAAAAAAGAGAAACAGCAGTTATTTTTAAAGGTGTAAAAGAGGGTAAAATACCTGAAGATATTCGTTATTTAGATGATAAGTTTTCTATTATGCCTGGTGGGGTACCGATTTTTATAGATGGAGTTGTTGTTGGTGGTATAGGTGTGGGTGGAGCACACTTAGATGAGGATGTAAAAATAGCAAAAGCGGGGATAGCGTTTTTAAAATAGGCTTTGAAAAATCAAAGCCTATTGTCACTTAGCTTTTGCATAAATTTCTTTTTCAATGTTTATGTAAAATTGTGCGATAGCTTTGTAAGCTTCTTCCCAAGCTTTTAGTATAGTTTCATCTGCATTTAATACTACTTTGATAGCCTTTAAAAGACAAGCACCTACTATAGGGTAATGCTCTTCTTTGACATTTAATTTTGTATGAGTGATAGCTACTTTATCAACAAAGCTTCTCATATTTTCTAAATTTTCTACATTTTTTGCTGCCATTAAAATAGCCATCGCTAAAGCTTTTGGTTGCTCGCCTGAAGCTTGTTTTTCCATATTAAACATAGGTTTTACTTCAGGATATTCTTCAAACATGATTTTATAAAATTCTTTTGTCAAAACTTCACCATTTTTTTGTAAAATTGGTACACAATCTTTGATGATTTGAATTTGCTCTTGTGTCATTTTATCTCCTTTGTATATTGTATTTTTGATGATTATATAAAAATAAGAGAAAAAATATCTTGATTTATGTTAATTTTGTATTATTTTATTTTAAATTGATTATGTATATCAATTTAAGTAAATATAAAGTGAATTATTAATATAATAATCCTTATCAATTTCAAAATTTAAAATTAAGGAAATTTATAAAATGAAAGCAAAAGTAGTTTTACTATCTTTACTAGCTGCTATGAGCTTAAGTGCTCAAGAGCTTACGATTTATTCTCATCGTCATTATGATTCTGATAAAGGAATTTTCAAATTATTTCAAGAAAAAACAGGCATTAGTGTAAATGTGGTGCAAGCTAAGGCTAATGAGCTTGCTAAAAGATTAGAAGTTGAAGGTAAAAATTCAAAAGCAGATTTATTTATGACTGCTGATGCGGGAAATTTAGAACAAGTTCGCACAAATAATCTTTTTGTTTCAGTTAGCTCGCCTGAGCTAGAAAAACTTTCTCCAAAAGAGCTAAGAGGCAAAAATAACGAATGGTATGCTTTTACAACAAGAGCAAGAATCATCATCGCTTCTAAAGATAGAATTAAAGATGGAGAGATTAAAACTTATGAAGATTTAACTGATCCTAAATTTAAAGGTAAGGTTTTAGTAAGAAGTTCAAATAATGTTTATAATATTTCTTTGTTAAGTGCTATGATAGATACTTTGGGCAAAGAAAAAGCAAAAGAATGGGCACAAGGCATAGCAAATAATCTTGCACGCACTCCAAAAGGTGGGGATCGTGATCAAATTCGTGCAATCTATGCAAAAGAAGGCGATGTGGCTATATCAAATAGTTATTATCTAGGACATTTAGCAAATTCAAAAAATCCTAAAGATGTTGAAGCTGCAAATTCAGTAAAAGTGATTTTTCCAAACCAAGATGATAGAGGAACACATATCAATGTAAGTGGTATAGGTGTTTTAAAAACTTCTAAAAATAAAGAAGCTGCGGTTAAATTTATCGAGTTTATGCTTTCAAAAGAAGCACAAGAAATTTTAACAAACCAAAATTATGAGTATCCAGTAAATAAAGAAGTAAAACCTGCTAAAATTTTACAATCTTGGGGCGAGTTTAAAGTAGAAAAGCCAAATTTTGAATCTTATTGGGGTAATGCTAAAGAAGCTTTAATGATTTTTGATGAAGTTCAATGGAAATAATTTTAAGGAAAAATAAAATTTGAAATTTTTAAGTCTAAGGTGGTCTTTTGCCACCTTTTTTTTCTGTAGTTTAATCATACTGCCTATACTTGCTATTATTTTACACCTTCCTTTTATAGATATTAATACCTTAAAACATTTGAGTAAAAATGTCTTACCAAGGTATATTTTTGGTAGTGCTTTTATATTGTTTGGGACTTTAGTATTGTGTTTGATTATAGGATTAATTAGTGCTTATTTGATAGCTTTTTATAAATTTTTTGGCTCGAAATTTTTTGAATGGTTTTTGATTTTACCTTTGGCTATACCTTCTTATGTAATGGGTTTTGTTTGGATTGATTTGTTTGAATTTCAAGGCTTAATTCCCACGTTTTTAGGTGTTGATAGGCGTATAGATATCATGAATGCATATGGCGTGATTGTGATTTTATCTTTTGCTCTTTATCCTTATGTGTATTTTTTTGCTAAAAATACCTTTGCTTATGGACTTGGAAATATCATTTTAAGTGCCAAAACACTTAAGGCTTCTAATTTAAAAACATTTTTTAAAGTGATTTTACCATTTTGTCGTGTGGGTATAGTGGGTGCTTTGCTGTTGGTGGCTATGGAGGTTTTGAGTGATTATGGTTTGGTGGCGTATTTTGGCGTGGATACTTTTAGTGCAGGAATTTTTAGAACATGGGGAAGTGGTGGCGATGAAGTCAGTGCTGTGGCTTTAAGCGTGGCTTTACTTGTATTTATCGCATTTTTAATGCTTTTAGAAAAAATTCAAAGAGGTAAAAAAGGCTTTAATCAAAATGTGTTTTTACCTACCCCAAAAGATGAGTTAAAAGGCTTTAGGGCATTTTTAGCCTTTTTATGGTGCTTTTTAGTGGCATTTTTAGCCTTTGTCGTGCCTATTATGTGGCTTGTTTATTGGGCCGGGTTTGATTTTATGCAAAATTTAAGCAATGTCTTAACACCTGCATTTTATAGTCTTAGTGTGGCTTTGGTGAGTTCTTTTGCTATTGTGGGAGCGGCATTTTATTTATGTTTTATAGTGCGTTTAAATGATACAAAAGCTTCTAAAATCATCCTTTGGCTTACGACTTTGGGGTATTCTTTACCTGGAGCTGTGGTAGCTGTGGGAATTTTAGTGATTTTGGGTGTGTTAAATTATATTTTTGATCTTTTGTCTTTTGAGTATGCCATAGGTGGTGGATTTTTAGTGCTGTTTTTTGGATACTTTGTGAGATTTTTAGCTTCTGGAATTTTTGCAACCCAATCAGGCTATGAGAGAATTTCTAAAAATATAGACTATGCAAATTTAACCTTAAAATCAAAACCACTTAAAATTTTCACTCAAATTCATTTTCCTTTGATGAAACATTATTTAGCTTTAGCTGTGGTGATTATTTGTGTGGATATTTTAAAAGAATTACCTATTTCAACTATACTTTCACCTTCAGGTTTTCAAACGCTTTCATCGCTTGTATTTGCTTATAGTGAAAATGAGTTAATTTACAATGTTTCTTTGCCATCTTTGATTATAGTGTTATTTGGGATTATCCCTACATTTTTAATGCATTATTTGCAAAATAAAAACAACCAAAAAGGACAATAATGGAAATCTTAAAAATTGACAATCTTTACAAATCTTTTGGAAAAACAGAGGTCTTAAAAGGAATTTCTTTGAGCTTAAAAGAAGGCGAGATTGTCAGTATTTTGGGAGAAAGTGGCTGTGGTAAGAGTTCTTTGCTTGGTTGTATAGCGGGTTTTTTTGAAATCAATGATGGTAGTATTTATATAGGAGATAAACTAGTTGCTTCTAAGAGTATGTATTTAGCTCCACAAGAGCGTGATGTGGGAGTTTTGTTTCAAGATTATGCTTTGTTTCCGCACTTAAATGTAGAAGAAAATATATGCTTTGGTATAAGCTCTTTGGGTAAAAACGAGCAAAAACAAAGACTTGATGAGGTTTTGGAAATTTTAAGTTTAAATACACTTTTAAAGCGCTATCCAAATGAGCTAAGCGGTGGGCAAGCTCAAAGAGTAGCATTAGCAAGAACCATAGTTGCAAGACCAAAAATCATACTTTTTGATGAACCTTTTTCAAATTTAAATCACACTTTAAGCGTTAAAATGCGCAAAGAAATCAAAAATATTTTAAAAGAGCATAAGCTTAGTGCTATTTTTGTTACGCATGATAAAGACGATGCTTTTTATTTATCAGACAATATCGCTTTGATTAAGGATGGGAAAATTTTAGACTATGGAAGTGCTAAAGAGCTTTTTTGTAAGCCTAAAAATATAGATAGTGCTTGTTTTTTGGGCGAAGCATTTTTTATAGATCCAAATACAATTTTAGATGAGAATTTTAAAGCATATTTACAAAGTAAAAATGGCATTTTACGTCCTAGTGATATACAAATTTCAATAACACAAACTCCTTTAAAAGCTAGCGTTTTAGAATGTGTGTTTTATGGGGATTTTTATGAGCTAGGCGTGAGTTTGGAAGGACATATTTTTAGTATTTATCATCATAAAGAGCTTAGTAAAAATGATGAGGTTTATCTTAAGTTAAGTGATATAGAAAGCTTTTAATTACTCTAATTCATTTTCAAATATATCTAAAATTTGCTAAAGATTATAAAATAAAGTAAAATCACAGCAAAAAAAGGAAATAAATGATTAGTGTAGAATTAATAGAGCATATTTTTAAAGCAGCTTCTATATCAAGATGGAATGATTATCCTAGAATGACAAATTTAGTCGAGCTTGATAAGCAAGCACATAAATTTATCATTGCTTATTTCATTGCTAAAATGGAAAAAGATGTCAATATGCGCTTTATCATAGAAGCGGGGATTTTTGAGTTTTTAAGTAGGGTAGTAGTGACTGATATACGTCCTGATGTGTATCATGAGATAACGCGTGCAAAAAATGAGCAAGTAAGTGCTTGGGTATTAAGTAAAATCGCACCGATGATTCAAGATATTGAAAATGGTGAGTTTTTAAAACGCTATGAGCTTTTTTTACAAGGTAAAGATTGTGCAAAAGAAAGGCTTATTTTAAAAGCTGCTTCGTATTTTGCGACAAGGTGGGAGTTTAATATAGTTTATCAAACTAGTTCATTTTTAAGTGATATTGATGAGATTAAGGCTAAGGTTGAAGAGGAATTAGAAGATTATTATGAGTTAATTGGCGCAAGAAAAATAGCTCTTAATCAAAAAATTTCTAAAATAATCGATCTAAGCGGACGCTTGCGTTTTCAAAAAAGATGGGCACAAACTCCAAGGATTCCAGAAACTGCGGTTTTAGGACATATGCTTGTGGTAGCTATTTTGTCTTATTTTTATTCTTTAGAAGTAAAAGCATGCGATGGTAGGATAGAAAGCAATTTTTATTGTGCTTTGTTTCATGATTTGCCTGAAAGTTTAACTAGAGATATCATCTCTCCGGTAAAATATGGCATAGATGGTTTAAATGAAATCATCAATGAGTATGAAATGAAGCTTATTAATGAGAAAATTTTACCTTTTATACCACTATCTTTTAGAGAAGAATTTAGTTATATACTTGGTATTAGAGAAGGACAAAATGAAGAAAGTGCCTTTGTAAAAAATGAATTTGAAAATCGTATTTTTAATAACAAGCCAAGTGTTTATAGCGGTAGTTTGGATGCGGTTAATGAGGATCGTTTTAAGGCTATTGATGGAAAGGCTTTGAAATATTGTGATAAGCTAGCAGCTTTTATAGAAGCGGCTTTATCGATTAGCTATGGAGTAAAGTCTAAAGAGCTTGAAAGCGGTTTTGTGGGAATGTATGAGTATTTTAAAACAAATCCGACTATTAATGGGGTAAATTTCTTTAGAATTTGTGAGGATATTAAAGGGTATTTTAAACTTTAAAACCCTCTCCCAGATGACTGCGGCACACACTAAGTCTAAGTGCTCTGCTGTGTTCCCACCCTGAAGCGGTGCTTAAAAATAGCATTGCACAGGTCTAAGAGAAGGCAGTTGAAATAATATCTTAAAATATCTTAAAAAACATTGAGGTGAAGTATGTTGAGTATATTTGCAAATTTTTTATCTAAATTTAGAGAATTTTTTGTTCCTAGTCATCTGTCTTTAGAATTTAGAGCAAAATCTTTTGCGGCTATTATTGTGGCAAATAAAAATATAAAAGCAGAAATTTGGCAAGTTTTAGCTGATATTGCTAGTGAAATTTATCCAAAAGATAAAAGCAGGCAAGCAATTTTGGTGCAAACTTCTAAAGAATATGTAGATAGAGTTTTAAAAAGTGAGCTTAGTTTGGATACTTTACTTAAAAATATTGCTTTGCTTTTGAAAAAAAATCCAAGATATATACAAAAGATAAAATTTGATAAACTTGAGCGTTTAATAGATAAAAATGAAGAAGAATCTTTGGTTCAGCTTAGGGTGTATGAATTTTTTGAGCAAGAGGTAAAATATATCTTAGAGCAAAAAAATATAAATAAAACATGAAAAGCTAAAATTAGCGTTTCATGTTGATTGCTTTTTGTATCATTTGATCGGCTGTTGTGATACTTTTACTACTTGAATCATAAGCTTTTTGTAGAGTGATTAAGTTAGTAAAAGCTACCGATAAATCTACATTAGATTGCTCTAAATAAGAACCTTTAAAAGTTGCTGTGCTGAAATTTCCATTAGCATCAAGTAAAAAAGTTGGATTACCGCTATTTCCTGTTTGCCCATAAAGATTTTCCCCTAGCTTTTCCAAGCCTTGTTCGTTTGTAAAATTAAACAAAGCAAGTTTTGCCATAGCTATTTGATCTCCATTGGTAAAAGTGGCGATGATAGTACCATCTGTGTTAATAGAATAATTATTTAAAAACCCCTCGCCCTTACCATCTGTTTGTGTATGCACTGAAGGTTGTTTGTTTT
The DNA here is from genome assembly GCF_025771545.1 of Campylobacter sp. IFREMER_LSEM_CL908. Lineage (NCBI taxonomy): Bacteria > Pseudomonadati > Campylobacterota > Epsilonproteobacteria > Campylobacterales > Campylobacteraceae > Campylobacter > Campylobacter sp. IFREMER_LSEM_CL908. The sequence goes on along the minus strand of NZ_JAKMQK010000008.1, from coordinate 56,189 downwards.
GTAAAGCATGAAGCCCATCATAGCCTGAATTTGGTATATTTGGATCATAATAAGAACCAAGATTTATATTAACCCTTGTGCCATTATTATCTACCGAATTTAAGGTGTTAGATACTAAAGCTCCAGATTCGTTAAAAGTGATTAAACCTTCAGTTGTTCCACCTATTTTATTGCCATCATTATCATACACTTGTGCAACGGCTTTGTATTCTAAATCTGTACCATTTTGCGGTAAAACTCTATCTAATTTAACTTTTACCCAACTAATAGATCCATCAGGATTTATTAATTTTGCAGAAAGTTCTGTGCTATCAGCTACTTCTTTTTCAACGCTTAAGTGAGATGATTCTAATTTGGCTGTTTCTAAATCGACTTTATCTAGTTTTTGATTGTCGATACTAAAAGCTAAATTTTCATCTAAAGTAGCTTGTAATGTTTGACTAGCACCCTTTTCATCAGTGATTTTAAAATATATAGTATCGCCAGGTTTTATACCATAAATTTGTTCATCTTTTACACTACCTGAAATTTTTACACTACCATCTTCATTTTTACTAAATTCAAATTTAGAAGCATCTACATCTACATTTACTGCTTCTGTTTTGGTGCTTGTGTCTAAATTTCCACTCCAAGTTATATTTTGCGTTGGTTGAGGTGGTAAGTAAAGATTTTTAGGTACAGAAATAGGTCCTTGAGTATTAACTCCGCCCATTTGTAAATTCTGTCCAGGTGTTCCACTCCAAGCTGTAGTGACTTTTTGTCCCATAATCTGACCAAACATATTAGAAACTCTATCGCTTAGTTGAATTTCTTGTAATGATGGATTCATAGTTCCAAGTACATAATTTCCATTTGAATCTACTAAAAATCCATTTGCATCAGGTTTAAAAGCACCATTTCTAGTATAATAAACCCCATTGGCATTACTTACACCAAAAAAGCCTTTTCCAGCAATTGCTACATCAAATTCATTATCAGTAGAAACTAACGGACCTTGTTCAAAAATATCATTAGTAGCTCCTGCTACACTACCATAACCAGTTTGACCTTTGTTATATGATTGTGTTGTTATGGTGCTATAAAATACATCTTTAAATGCCACATCAGAGTATTTAAAACCGACTGTATTGACATTGCTTATATTATGAGCGGTATTGTCTATACCATAACTTTGGGATTTTACTCCATTTACTCCATTGTAAAATGCTGTAAACATGATTTTATCCTGTAATCTCTTTAATATCTTCCCATTTAACCCAGCTACCGCCCATACCAACTAGAGCTTCACCTTCTTCAAATTTAACTCCAGTGATAGGATAAGCACCATAAGTTGAATTAACTGTTGTGCCATCTTCACCTATATAACTTGCTCTTACATAGTATTTTCCAGATGGTACAGGACTTCCACTATCATCTGTTCTATCCCAAACGATTTGTTTCATACCAGCACTCATATCTTTAACACTCATTGTTCTTACAGGATCTCCTGCTTCATTATAAATAGTAAATGTTACAGGTGTGCTGTCTGATTTATAAGCTGAATCAATCTTTGCTGTTTTGATATCAACACTTGGGGTATGTCCTACTATTTTAAATGTTTGATCTTCTCCAACTACTGCTTGAACCGTTTCTTCTTGACCTTTGTCATCTTTTAATTTTATATGTATAGTTTCTCCAGGTTCAGCTATTTCTTTATCAACTTTACCTGTTATATCTAGTTTATCTTCGCCATTTTTCTTAAGTTCAAAACCTTCAATATCAATATCAGTCTTTTTACCTTTTTGTGGTTCTTGTGGTAAATACATATTAATTTGAAATTGTATATCATCATCTGCCACTACAAGGTAATTATCTTTAACTGTTGCAAGCTTTCCAACTGCAGCTAGTGCGCTCATACCTGTGCTTGCTGCAATAGAATTTTGTAGTTTTGTCATCGCAGTTACAAGTTGAGTCATGGTTTTATTAGTATTATCTTGCATTTCAAGTGCTGAAAGTTGTGCCGTTTGGGTAAGCATTTTTTCAGTATCCATAGGATCTGTTGGATCTTGATGTTGGAGTTCTATTAAAAGAAGCTTTAAAAACGCATCCTTGTCAAGTTCTGCCCCAGGGTTGTAGATCAACCCGCTATCACCTTCACCGGCTCTAGTGCTTCCTTTAGTATTTGGCATATCTTTAGTATTAAGCGTTGCTAAAGGACCTTGAAGGGTTTGTGTGTTTATATTTGACATAAAAATCCTTTTTTATATATTTTTAAAGCTCAAAGCAAAAAATATTCCATTTAAAAATATTTTGCTAAAACCATTTCTAAGCTTGGTTTTTCTTGAATTTCTTTTTCAAAATTCACCTTATCTTCTTTACTATTGTTGTTTTTTTGTCTTTGCGGATTGCTTTGTTCTTTTCTTTCTTGATTACTAAAATTCATTTCTAAATTTGTAAATCCCATATTTACAAGAGCATTTTTAAACTCAGCTTGATGTTGTATGAAAAGATTTAAGGTATTTTGATTAGAGTTAAAGCTAATATTTAAATTTGAACCCCTTTGGACTAAAGTTACTTCTACTTCTCCAAGATTATGTGGATTAAGAGTTATACTAAAGCGAGTTATAGGTGCTTTGTAGCTTTCTAGTTTTTCTTTAAATTCTTGAGCAAAATCATTGAAAGTTTCTTTCATAGGAATATTTTGATTTTTTATAAAATTATTAGAAACCCTATTCATTTCCCTTACATAAGAATTTAAATTTTCTTCACTATGATCATTTTCATCTTTTGAAAACTCTTTTGTGTGTTTAAAAATATCACTAAAATTATCTATATTTTGATTACTTTTATCTATTTTTAAATGTTTATCTTGAGGGGCAAATTGATTTTCTAAGTTAATTTTTAAATCTTGATTTTGATTTTGTATATTTTGAGTATTTTTTATATTTGTTAATTCAGTTTTTAAATCTTTTGAATTTTCTAAAACAGAACTTATTTTTTTACTAAAGATATCTTCGCTAGTAGTTAGTTTTTCATTCTTTAATATTTCTTTAAAATCTAGCTTTTCTTTTTCTTTAATATCTTTTTTTAGGTTTGTGTTTTGAGTAAGATTAATTAACTCAATATCATTTAGTTTTTCATTGAATTTTGTTGTTGTATTTTGGATATTTTTTGCGTTTTTTATTTCTTTTTCATCTTGAATTTGAATTTTTTCTACTAATTTTTCTTTAAAATCTATGTTTTGAATGTTTTCTTTTGCTTGTGTTTTTATATCTTTTTTTGGAAGTTCTATATTTTTTAAAGCAGAAGAAAGCAAAGACACACCTTCGTTTTCTTTGCTTTTTATATTTTTGCTTGTATTTGGTTCTTCTTTTAAAAGCTTGGTAATTTTTTGATTGATTAAATCTTGAAAAACATTAGTATTATTATTTTGTTTTGGTATTTCAAAAAAACCTTTTTTATCAAGATTTGGAAAGGCTTCTTTTAAATCTTTAATTTGTTCAAATTTTATATTTTTGATGTTTAATCCAAGCTCTTTTGCCACATTAAAAAGCTCATTAATATTTTTTATATTTTTTAGCTTGTGTAGATTTTTTTCAAGAGCTAAAATAGCAGTATTATCCTGGACAAGTTTGTTTAGTTTTATATCCTTGCTATCGCTTTGTAAAACCTCCAATAAAGAAAGAATTTGCATAAAATTTGCACCCTCAAAAAGCTTCAAAGCATCTTTTTCATCCAGCGGTATTTTATCTTTGACATCATCTTTTAAAATTTTATCATTAACTTTATCATCTTTTTGTGGAGTCTTGAAATCTTTTGGTAAACTTCCATCTTTTTCATTTATTGCTTGCAATAAGGAATTTAAAAATTCCTCGCCATCACTTTGTGAGCTAGCGTTTTCTTTACTTGGGTTTTCATTTTGTGGAGTGATGCTTAGTAAGTTTAAAGCATCACTAGCTTGGATATTAGACATTAATTAACCTACTAAAAAATTATTTTTTGCTAAATTTGGAAATAAATTTTGTAATTGTGCTGCACAATCAAGTTTTAAATTTTCATGAGTAAGATTAAAATTTTTAAATATCACTAATAATTCTTCTATGTTTTTAGCATTTAAAACCGCATTTTCATTTTGAGCATCATCTAAAATTTCACTTACTTTACTTGAAAGTTTTGCATAATTTAATTCTTTTTCTTCATTTGAATTTATAACTTCTAAATAATTTAAAAGTTCCATAAAATGCTTACTATTTAAAACTGAAGTTCCTTGTTTTTCTAAGTTAGCGTTAAAGATTTGAGTATTTAGGTTTGACATATTTTTCTCCTTAAAAATAATTCTTACTCAAGACAAAAGCAACAAGTGTTCCAATTTTTAAATCTTAATTTTTAAGCATTTTTTTTATATAATATTAGATTTTAAATTTAAGACTTTGGAGAAAAACTTGGATAATATTAGAAATATAGCTGTTATAGCTCATGTTGATCATGGTAAAACAACAATGGTAGATGAGCTTTTAAAACAATCAGGAACTTTTAATGAGCGTGAACAAATAGCAGAGCGTGTAATGGATAGTAATGATATAGAAAAAGAAAGAGGTATTACTATACTTTCTAAAAATACCGCTATTAATTATAAAGGCACAAAAATAAATATCATAGACACTCCAGGCCATGCTGATTTTGGTGGTGAAGTTGAGCGTGTGTTAAAAATGGTTGATGGGGTTTTGCTTTTAGTTGATGCACAAGAAGGGGTTATGCCTCAAACTAAATTTGTGGTAAAAAAGGCTTTATCTTTAGGGCTTAAACCTATTGTTGTTATTAATAAAATCGACAAGCCAGCTGCTGATCCTGAAAGAGTAATCAATGAAATTTTTGATCTTTTTGTGGCTTTAGAGGCAAATGATGAACAACTTGATTTTGCAGTGGTTTATGCAGCTGCTAAAAATGGTTATGCAAAACTTGCACTTGAAGATGAAAGCACTAACATGGAACCATTGTTTAAGACTATACTTGAGCGTGTGCCTGCTCCAAGTGGTAGTGATGAAAATCCTTTACAGCTTCAAGTTTTTACTCTAGGTTATGATAATTTCGTTGGTAAAATAGGTATTGCAAGAATTTTTAATGGTAAAGTAAAGAAAAATCAAAATGTTATGCTTGCTAAAGCAGATGGCTCTAAAATCAATGGAAGAATTTCAAAGCTTATTGGTTTTATGGGTCTAGAAAAAATGGATATTGAAGAAGCAGGGACAGGCGATATTGTAGCGATTGCAGGTTTTGAAGCTTTAGATGTAGGAGATAGCGTGGTAGATCCAAACAACCCTATGCCACTTGATCCTTTACATATAGAAGAGCCAACTTTAAGTATAGTATTTTCAGTAAATGATGGTCCTTTAGCGGGTACTGAAGGTAAACATGTAACTTCAAATAAAATCGCAGAACGCTTAGAAGCTGAAATGAAAACTAATATTGCCATGAAATATGAAAGCACAGGTGAGGGTAAATTTAAAGTAAGCGGAAGAGGCGAACTTCAAATAACTATCTTGGCTGAAAATATGCGTAGAGAAGGTTTTGAGTTTTGTATGGGAAGACCTGAAGTTATCGTTAAGGTAGAAGATGGGGTTAAAACAGAGCCGTTTGAGCATTTAGTGATTGATGTGCCTGATGATTTTACCGGAGTAGTGATTGAAAAACTAGGTAAAAGAAAAGCTGAAATGAAAACTATGACACCAACTGGAGATGGTCAAACAAGACTTGAGTTTGAAATTCCTGCGCGTGGGCTTATAGGATTTAGATCACAATTTTTAACAGATACTAAAGGCGAGGGTGTTATGAACCATAGCTTTTTAGAGTTTCGTCCATTTAGTGGAGCAGTTGAAAAAAGAAATAATGGCGCGTTAATTTCTATGGAAAATGGTGTTGCACTAGGGTATTCTTTATTTAACTTACAAGATAGAGGGGTGTTGTTTATCGATCCTCAAACAAAAGTATATACAGGTATGATTATAGGTGAGCATTCACGCCCAAATGATTTAGATGTTAATCCTATTAAAGGTAAAAATTTAACTAATGTTAGAGCAAGTGGAAGCGATGATGCGATTAAGCTTGTACCGCCTAGAAAATTAAGCCTTGAAAGAGCATTAGAGTGGATAGAAGAAGATGAGCTTGTAGAGGTTACTCCACAAAATATTAGAGTTAGAAAAAGATATCTTGATCCTACTCAAAGAAAAAGAATGGAAAAGGCTAAGTCTTAATGGATTTTGAAGCCATAAGGCAAGCTTTAAATAAAAGACTCAAAGCTTTACAAATTTTAGCATTTGCTGAAGCTTTGGTTATATTTTTTCTTGCTTTTCAATTTAGCAAGGATGTGATTATAGCTTTGTTTTTTGCTGTTTTAGCAGGAGTTTTGTTTTTTAGAATTTTAGGAAGAAAGCTTATGTGGGGACGCAATGAGCTTGTATTTAAAATGTGTGAAGAATTTTTAAAGCAAAACAATGCTAAATTTGACAAACAAGGCTTTGATCAAAAAGATTTTGAAAAAATTACTTTTGATTTTTCTTTAAAAACTTATCATTCTCAAAATTCTTTTATTTTTGATGATTTTATTCTTTATGATGTGAAATTTAAAGATGAATTTGGGAATTTCTTTTGTGGAATTTTGCTTTATAGTAAGAAATTAAAAGAAGATATTAAGTCAAATGAAAGTATTTTTGAAAAAGTAAAGGATAAAGAATTTTCTACACAAAGAGTTTTGAAAAAAGATGATTATTTGCTCATAGCTAGTTTGAAAAATCCTTTTTTTGCTGATTTAAAAATTTCAAGCGAGTTAAATTTTAAACTTTTTAGAGCTAATTTAGAAAAAATTCAAGCTTTTATACATGATTAAGTTTAGCTTACTTAATCATTTTGTTCTAAATTATTAATTTCTTGTATTTTTAAATTCTCATTTTTTCCCATTAAATTTTGTATAGTTTGGATTTGCTCTTTAGAGGCATAGCTTATGTCTTTTAAAACTATCCAAGTGATTTTTTGATTACAAGGCTTGTTGAGTTTATTTTTAAAGATATAAAAAGATTGAAGATTGTTTGGCAATAACTCATTAGCACTTAAGCCTTGAACATAAAGTTTATCGCCTTCTTTTTTAGGAAAAGCACGAATGATTTTTTTAATAAAAGGATTTTCCACACCTTCTTGTAAAAACAGCACAACCACTGCTATATCGCCTTTTTGACTTACATGACTAAAATGAATTTCTAAAGGATAAGATTTTTTATCAATAGAAATTTTTGATGGACTATGGAAGTGAAAATGAGATAAATTATAAGCTGTATTATCTAGCACGATATGGCTTCCATTGCTTGCAAAATGCATTTTTATGGTATAACCATCATTTATTAAGCCAAAAGAATCATTTGAGTAGTTAAATTCTAAAGAATGATTTTTATTTGTAACCTTTTTACTGTTTATATTGATGAAATCTTGATTTAACCCACTTTCACAGTAAATCCAGTTTTTATCTAAATTTTTCCATTTGTCTTTGTCTATGAAATTTCCATGTGAGGCATTTTGAGGCATTTGCTCATAGGCAAAAAGTATGCTAGTGGTAAATAAACCAAAAAGTATTTTTTTAAAACTCATAATATTCCTTTTTTAGCATAATTATAAAAAAACATCCCCTATAAAAAGCTTATGTTTAAAAATAATTATATTAAAATTAAATATTTATCTTAAAAATTAGCAAGATTATTCTTTACCATCTTTAATAGGCACAAAAAGGCATTCATCTAAAACTTCTTTGCTAATCTTGCCATCTTTTTTGGTAAATTTAGTGATGAATTGTTGATTTCCTATGAGTAAAGGAGCTACTAAAATTCCATTGTTTTCAAGTTGATCAAATAATACATTTGGAATATGCTCTATATAAGCTGAGAGTAAAATTCTATCATAAGGTGCATAATTTTTCCAGCCATTTTGCCCATCATCAAATTTTACATGAATATTAGCATAGTTTAGTTTTTTAAATTTTTCTATAGCACTAATTGCAAGTTTTTCAATGCGTTCTATGGTAAAAACTCTTCTAATAAGCTTACTTAAAATCGCAGCTTGATACCCGCTACCACAACCTATTTCTAAAACACTATCAGCTTCTTTAAAATCAAGTGCCATAGTCATTTTGGCCACAGTTAAAGGTGAGCTTATCCATTGATTACCCATTAAAGGAAGCGCATCAAGTCTATAAGCATGCATTTTTAAAGGTGAAAAAATTTCTCTTGGAGTAGAACAAAAAGCTTCAAATAATTCTTCATTAATGAAAGTGTTTTTGCGAATTTCTTCTGCCATAGTTTGACATTGTTTTTGTTCAAATATATGAATCAATAAGCACTCCTTGATAAAAAGTGTTATTTTATCTTAAATTTTATTTATCTAGCTTTAAAATCCTTAAGGCGTAAAAACGCCTTAAGATTAATCAAGTGTATAAAGGATATTTGATCCATCTTGATAAGATAAGATGTGCATTTTACCATCTTTGAAGAATAAGCTTCTTGCGTTAGTTATATTTTCTGGATACGAAATAGTTTTTACAACTTCTTCTTTGTCTAGATCAATTACAGCAATAACATTATGCTTTTTACTTAATGCATAAATTTTACCATTTTTAAAAGCCATTGAAGTTGTATAAAGATCGCCCAAAGTTTTTCCTTCTTTTAACTCAGCTTTAGGAGTAAATTCAGCTGAAAGAACTCTATCTGCTAAAGAAATTTTAGAAATTACAAAAGTTTTAGCATCCTTATTGTTTGGAACGGTAGCAAGATACATGTATTTTCCATCAGTAGTTGTGCTTAAAATATGATGGAATTTAGCTCTAACTGTGTCAATTCTACCACGACCAAGGTTTTCACCTTGTCCTTCAAAATTATTTGCCCCTCTAATAAAATCAGCATATTGTAAAGCTTCATCTGCATTAGGATTTTGAGCAAATCTTAAGAAAGTTTTATTAGAGCCCATTAAGATGTATTTGTTGTCCAAATAAGGAATAATTCCTATGATAGGATTAATTGTGGCTGAAAAATATGGGTCTAATAGAAAATCTGTTTTAGTACTAAAATTATCATCTAGGAAAAATACTTCCCATTTTGAACTTGCGACATATTCTCCATTGATATAATCAAGTGTATTGATAGCTTTAGGAAAATCAATTTTTGTTTCATTTACGATTTTTAGATTATCATCGATATTTGTAAATGGAGCATTACTGATATTATTATCAAATTCAATACCTAGTTTTTCATTAGCAGGAGCAAAAGCAAAATCAGGTTCTTTAACATCGCGTTTTCCTAAGAAAGAAATGCTTTTCCAACTTTTATTCCAGCCTGAATCATCCCAAATAATATATTTTGGATTTAAACTAAAACGAACTGGATCACCTTGTCCGCTATATGGGATAGGACCAGTGCTTACGAAAGCTTGGAAGACATTTGAAGCTACGATAAAAGCAACAATAACCATAGCAGCTAGGTTAAATTTAGTTAATTTTCTAAAACTAACTCCTTCCATTTCTTTTTCAAAGGATCCAAATTTTGGAGCAAAAGCAAAAATTACACCAAGTAATAAAACTACAGCCCAAAATACTACTTCAGCCCAAAAATAAGTATGCAAACCAAAAATAGGCAAACCAAAACCTTGATCAAGATCACGATGTGCATGTCCGCTTATATGATTAAATGATTGCCATAAACCAAATGCAGTTGCAATTAAAAGAAAAGCTAAGAACTTACCTTTCATACCATAACGTACGATAAATAAAGCTGCAACACCAATGAAAATCATTGATTCTCTTTGGCCCCAACAAGAAGTACAAGGGCTATCACCTAGCATATAACCAAAAATTAAATTTGCAATTCCAACAGGCATTAAAATGATTAAAAAACCTGCCAAGCACATTAAAAAATAAAAAAATTTAGTTTTGTTAATATCACACATATTTGCCACCTTATAGATTCATTAGGCCTAAGATTGCGCCTGATTTGCGACCTAAATAGTCAAATACCATAATAGCCCATGAAATTACAAGTATAGAAAAAGCTAGTTTTTCTTTTTCAGGCTTAATTATCATGAGAACTATGGCAATAAAGACTAGCAAAAGTTCTAAAAACTCCATAATCACCCCTTTACTAATAAAATAAAATGGCGGATTTTACAATAATGAAATAAATAAAAATAAAATATTAAATAAAAAGAGAATTTTAGTTTAAAAAAATGTAAAATATGGGTAGTTTTGTGACTTAAAAGTCATCAAAACTCAAACTCCCTTTAGAATAGTTTGTAACCTTGCTTTCAAAGAAATTGCTTTTTTGATCATTAAATTTAGAAAAATCATCTACCCATTTAATAGGATGTTTTGCATTATAAATTTTATCAAGATTAATAGCTATTAGTCTTTGATCAACAAGATAGTGAATGTACTCTTCTATAATATCGTCTGTAAAACCCATGATTTGATTTTGAGTGATGTATTTACCCCATTTGATCTCAAGTTCACCTGCTTTTTTAAACATATCATAAATTTTGTTTATATTGATATCATTAAACAAATCAGGTCTTTCTTTACGCACAGAATTAATCATATTTTGAAATAATAATAAATGAGTAATTTCATCTCTTTGTATAAAGCGTATCATTTGTGCTGAACCTAGCATTTTTCCTGCACGCGCTAAAGCATAAATAGCAGTAAAACCACTATAAAAATACACTCCTTCTAGAATTTGATTTGCTACCATTGCAAGTAAAAGTTTATTATCATCTACTTCGCCAGCTAATTCTTCATAAATACTTGAAATGAAATCATTTTTTTCTCTTAAAGTCTCATCGTGTTTTTCCATTTCATAAATTAAGTCTGTATTTTCACAGATTGCTTCAACCATCACTGCATAAGATTTTGAGTGATTTGCTTCTTCATAAGCTTGTCTTGCTAAAACCGCATTGATTTCAGGTGCTGTGATATAAGGGTTGATATTATCAGCAAGATTGTTTGTTTGAAAACTATCCATTGAGATAAGTTGAGACCAAACTAGATCATACATTCTTTTTTCTGCTACGGTTAGATTGCAACGATAATCTAGTGCATCTTTTGTTGTATCTACTTCTTTTGGAAACCAAGTATTTGCTTCCATTAAATCCCAAAGTTTTAAAGCCCATGTGTATTTTGCTTTAGTAAAATTTAAAATACCATGTGGGTTGCCGTTAAATACTTTTCTATCATTTAAAGTTTCATTTGATTTTGGATTATAAATTCTTTTTCTATTCATTTTTCCACCTTTGTTACAATAGCGCTTTGGCTTAAAATATCATGCAAGGCTAAGGTATCCTTTCTTAAAAAGCTTACCAAAAAGCCAATCAACAAGCCAAAGCTTATAATGAAAATTACATAGCGTAGGATTATTCTAAAAAAATTAAGTTTGTGTCCATTTTTAATATCAATCAAGTATAAATCATAAGCTTTAAGTCCAGGACTTTGAGCTTTTTTTACTAAAAATAATGCTTGTAAAAATCCAAAAAGCAATGGGCACAAAAAAATTATAAGTTGATTGCTTAAAAAAGCTTCTTTAGAGCCAAGAGTAAAATAAAACAAATACAAAATGGGCACATAAAGCAAAAATAGATCAATCAAAAAGGCTTTAAATCTTAAAAAGCGAGTGGCTATTTTTGCTTTAGTTTTCATTAGTTACCACGACTACCAGGTTTGATAGCTTTAGTGCCTTTTTCACAAAGTGGGCAAGTATTTGCATCATAAATATCAAATTCAAAATTTCCTAGTGCAAAAAGTGGTAAATTTTGTGGTAATTTTGCATTTTCTTTTCTTGGATTGTTTAAATTTTTTACAGCACAAAAACCACGATTTGCTAAAGCTGCAAAACCTACTACCTCTCCACCTAAATTCTCGATGATTTTTGCACTCTCAAGTGCTGAGCCACCTGTTGTAATAATATCTTCACAAACGATAAATTTTTCACCTTTTTTTACTTCAAAACCGCGTCTAAGACTCATCACTCCTTCTACGCGTTCAGTAAAAATAAAGCGTTTGTTGCAAGCTCTAGCAAGTTCATAACCTGCTAAAATTCCACCCAAGGCAGGCGAGCAAATACTATCAAATTCAATATTAAAACTAGCAATAACTTTTGCAAGCTCATCACAAAGCTCACCTGCTAGTTTTGGATTTTCTAAAACTTTAGCACTTTGAAGGTAAAACTCAGAGTGTTTCCCTGAGCTAAGTAAAAAATGTCCTTGTAGGTATGCTCCACAATCTTTATAAATTTGTTCTAAGTTCATTTTTAAACCTTTAAAAGTTCCGCTTCTTTGTTTTTAACTAACTCATCTACTTTTGCTGTATAATTATCGGTTTGTTTTTGTACTTCATCATAAGCTTTTTTAGCTTCATCTTCTGAGATTGCTTTATCTTTTTCTAGTTTTTTTACCGCATCATTTGCATCTTTTCTAATATTTCTAATAGCAACTTTAGCCTTTTCGCCCATAGCTTTAGCATTTTTAGCATTTTCTTCTCTTTGTTCTCTTGTCATAGGAGGAAAAAATAATTTAACACTTTCACCATCATTATTTGGATTTACTCCAATGTTTGCCGCAGCTATAGCACTTTCTATGGCTTTTAGCATTGATTTTTCCCAAGGAGTAATGCTAATAGTTGAAGCATCGGTTGCTAAAACTGTTGCTACTTGATTTAATGGAGTTGCACTACCATAATAATCTACATGAATATGATCAAGTATATTTATATTTACTTTGCCAGTTCTTATGGTAGTAAAATCTTTTTTTAAGGCCTCTAAGCTTTTGTCTGATTGTTGTTTTTGCTTGGTATAAATTTCATTTAGCATGGTATTTCCTTTTTTTATTTGCTAGTATTACTTTCGCTAATTGGAGCACTTGGTGCAACTGGAATGCTAGTTGTGTTTGTTTCAGGTGCCTTTGGTAAAATTTGTTCTGCTTTTTCAGCAAGTGAGTTAGAATTAGCATTATTATACATATAACTTAGAGCAATTGTATTAGCGATAAGTAAAACACCCATCACAAAAGTAAATTTAGCTAAAAACCCTGCAGGACCCTTTGCTCCAAACAAGCTTTCATTACTTCCGCTATATGCTCCAAGTCCTATGCTTGAGCTTTTTTGTAATAAAACAGCAATACAAATAATCACAACAATTGCAAATTGCAAAATAATTAAAAGAGTAGTCATGAATTTTCCTTATTGAAAATAAAATGAGTATTTTAACTTAAAAAGTTTGATAAAAACTTGAAAGAGGTAAAGAAAATTTGCGAGAATTTTTCTCGCAAATTTTTATCTGCTATTAAAGCTTCTTAAAATATTAAGAAGAGAGATGAAAAGATTGATAAAATCAAGATAAAGCGCAACTGCACCTTCGATTGGTGTTTCATAATTTCCTCTAATGATGTTTTGAGTATCATAAAGAATGTAAAAAGAAAATAAAATTGCACCAATACCAGAAATTGCTAAGCTTAAAAGTGAACTTTGAAAAAAGATATTAATTAAAGAAGCTACTACGATAACAATTAAAGCTATAAAAAGCATTTTTCCCATCATAGTAAAATCTCTTTTTGTATTCATAGCAAAAACGCTTAAAGCACCAAAAGCCACTGTTGTTAAAGCAAAAGCTTGAGCGATAATGCTAGCTCCTGCAGGAAGTGCTAAAACAGAATATAAAAGTGGTGTTAAAGTAAGTCCTGAAACAAAAGTAAAGGCAAAAAGTAAAACTAAATTAAGCGGAGCTTCTCTTTTTTTCCATTGTAATGCAAATAACAAGCCAATTTCTACGATAAATAAAATCCAAAAAGTTGCTTGAGATTGTGCAAATAAATGTGCTAAGGCAAAAATTCCTATGTAAGCACCTGCTGTTGCAGCTAATAATGAAGCAGCAAAAAGCTGATAAGTTTGTTTTATAAAAATGCTCAAATCACTTCTAGCATAACCTTCAAATTCTTGAGTTTTAGAGTTAGAATAATCTCTATCATAAAGACTCATTAAAATCCTCCAATAATTTTTAAAAATTAAAATTTACAAAAAAAAGATAAATAAAAGATTAAAATTGTATAAAAATATAACAAAAAATAAATTTATAGATTTATTTTAAGTAAAAATAATTTAGTATAATGCTTTATTAAAATGCAAAAAAGGACTTTTTTTGAAAGACTTGATCGAGGGTGCTTTAAAATTTATGCAAGAAGATTTTAAAGAGCATGCAGAACTTTTTGAAAGTTTAAAAAATAAACAAAATCCCCACACGCTTTTTATAGGATGTGCTGATTCAAGAGTTATACCAAATTTAATTACTAATACAGGCCCAGGAGAGCTTTTTGTTGTAAGAAATATAGGCAATATAGTTCCACCTTATAGAGTAGGAGATGATTTTTTGGCAACTACTTCAGCTATTGAGTATGCTTTTAGTTCTTTACATATAAAAAATATCATAGTTTGCGGACATAGTAATTGTGGTGGCTGTGCGGCTTTATATGCAAATGAAAATGAGCTAAAGAGTATGCCGAATGTGAGAAAATGGCTTACCTTGCTCGAGCCTATTAAAAATAAGGTTTTAAAAGTTGCAGGCAGTGATTTAGCCATGCGATCTTGGATGACTGAAAAAATGAACTTGGTTAATTCTTTGCAAAATTTATTAACCTATCCAGGTATAGAAGAAGCTTTAAATAAAAAAGAAATAGAACTTCATGCTTGGTATTACATCATAGAAACGGGTGAAATTTATGAGTATGATTTTAATTTTGAAAATTTTGTTTTAATACAAGAGAGGGTGAAAAAAGTATGAAAAAGATTGTTAATATTATTTTATTATTTTTATTTATTAGCACTTTGAATGCACAGGAAAAAAATGCTTTAGAAGATAAGAACAGTATTTTTGCTTTGGTACAAGATTATATAGAGCTTAATTTACTTTTGGAAAGTTTTAAAACCGGTGATACAAATAGCACCGAATTTCAAGATAATATCAAAGAAATAGAAAAACAAAAAACAGCTCTTTTGACTACTTTACCTTTAAAAATGGTATCTCAAAAGATTGATGATAAAGAAGCAAAAGATTTTTTAAAAACTAAGAATGCTTTACAAAAAAGTGTTGAAAATGCTCAAGCTAAAAAAAGATATTATGATTATGTGGATAATAAAATCAAACTTTTAAATTTAACCTCTGCAGAACATTTTTATCTTTGTATATTTGAATTAGAAAAAGTTTTTATAGAAGGTGCTCAAAGTCAAAAAATAAAAAAAATTATTGATGAAAGCATTGACTCATTAAAAGAAGATATAGTTTTTAATTTTGCTTTAGATAAAGAGAAAATTAATGATATTACTCAACTTAGAACTTTAGAGCTTAGTGAAAATAATTTAAGAAATACCATCAAGTCATATAATGAAATTTTGGTATATCTAAGAAATAATGCAAATTTGCTTGAAACTAATTTTTTATTTACGGGCTTGGGCTTGCAAAATGCCATTAATTATATTAATAAACAAACCTCTATTAGTAGTGTAAATGTTGGAAAAATAGTTATTTCTATTATTGTCATTGTTTTGTTTTATTCTTTGAAATTTTATCTTGCAAAAATTTTGTATTTTGTATTGATACATTTATTTGGAAAAAATTCAGAAAATGTAGAAATAAAAACTCACTTTTTAGAAAAGCTCCAAGGACCAGTGGGTTGGTTTTTGTTTGCTTATGCTATTGGAATTTGTTTTACTATTTTTTACTATCCTGCACCTGTAGATATAAGAATTAGTAATATTTTATCAATTGTTTATGTTATTTTAACTGCTTGGCTTGTGATAAATATTTTTGATAGTTATGGTATGGTAATTGTGGCAAAGCTTGCTGAAAAAAGTGGCAAACGCGAAGTGGTTAATTTAATTATTAAAATTTTATATTTTATTATTATAGTAATAGCTGTTTTATTTGTTTTATCACATTTAGGATTTAATATTTCAGCATTGATTGCATCTTTAGGTATTGGTGGTTTGGCTGTGGCATTGGCAGCTAAGGATATTATTGCAAATTTCTTTGCTTCTGTGCTTTTGCTTTTTGATAACAGCTTTAATCAAGGCGATTGGGTTGAAATTTCAGGTATAGAAGGAACTATAGTAGAAATTGGGCTTAGAAAAACTACTATTAGAACTTTTGATAATTCTTTGGTGTTTTTACCAAATTCAACTATTATGGGAACTAATATAAAAAATTGGAGTAAAAGAAAAATAGGACGCCATGTAAAATTATTTATAGGTGTAACTTACGATGCAAGACCTGAACAACTTGAGCAATGTGTAGAAGATATAAGATATTTATTAGCTACTAGTCCTTTGATAGCTCAAGTTGATGATAGTGCGCTAAATCATGGTGGAACCCGCGCTAGATATAGACAAAATTTAGTTTCAGTGAATGATTTAGAAGGATATAAAAATAATACTTATGTGGCTGTGAGTGGCTTTAGCGCAAGTTCTATTGATATAGAAGTATATTTTTATACTAAAGCAGTTGATGCTGCAGGTTTTAGAGAAGCACGACAAAGTATTTTACTTGAATTAATGAAGATTGTCGAAAGAAATAAACTAAGTTTTGCATTTCCTTCACAAAGTCTTTATATAGAAAAAATCAATAAAGACGATAAAGAAGAGTTATTATCTTAATAAGCTCTTCTTTGATCATCACACTCTACTATAATTTTTTCAGCAATGATAATGCTTCCATTTTTACTGCCTTTAACTTTAACAAGACTTCCTTTTTTTAGATCTTGTACATTGGCTTGTTTTTTATTGCTACCAAAAATTCCGCAGTTATAAATATCTATATGTGTTTGGGGTAAAATGGTAATAATTAAGTTATTATCAAAACTTGTTTGAATACTTATTGTATGTGTAGTAGTGTTTTTTAAAATACCTTGAATTTTATAAGCAAATACAAAAGTGCTAATGCAAATTAATATAAGAAAAAAACGCATTAAAATAACTCCTTTTTAGGAGTTATTTTACTTAATAAGCTCTTTTTTTGCATTCTATTTTAATTTCTTTAGCGGTTATATTTTGAATTTGATTTGGTGTTTGTGGGTTTGGTGTTGTTTGAGTATAGCCATGAAAAACTTCAGCTTCTATAAAAGTTCCTACTTTTAAATCTCTAAAAGTGCCATATTTATCCATACCAAAAATACCACAATCATCCATGTCAATTTCTGTATTTGGTAGAATTTTTATATTCATTTTTTCTCCATAGGTAGTATCGATTAAAATAGTCTTTGCACCATCATTTACATCTACTATCACACCATAAATTCCATCTGCATAAGCAAGACTTGAAAGACTTAAAGTTGTTAATAATGCAGCGATTTTCTTTTTCATTTTTTCTCCTTTATTTTTATGTAAGAATTATATAATTTTTTGAGTGAAGCAAGAGTGAATTTAGATATAATTTGAAAAATTTACCAAAAAGAGGATAACCCATGAAAGGATTTTTACATTATTTTTTTATTGTTTTGCTTGCAAGCTTGTTGTTTGCATGTTCTAAAAATGAAGATAAGAGTTCTATTATAAGATCTTATGGTTTTAATGAAAATACGCATAGTATTTTTATAGAATTTAATACCAATATCATTACAGAAAACATAGGTGTTGTAAAAGAAAGAGAAATTGTTATTAATAATCAAAAAATAAAAGCAAAGTATGAACTTGAAACTTCCACAAGATTAAACATATACACTTCTTTAAAAGCAAATCAAAATTATGATATTTTTATAGACTTAAGTGATATTGTAGCTGATGAAAAAATACAATTAAAAGTAAAAACTCCTTTTGAAAAACTAGATGTCAAAGGATATTTTCAAAATATATCAAATGATGAGAGTGTGTTGATTTTAAATGTTCAAAGTTTTTATGCTTTTGATAAAGATGAGTTGTTAAAAGCTGTAAAAATTAATGCACAAGAAAAAGAAATTCAAATAGATAAAATTATCATCCAAGATGATATAGCAAGTGTGTATTCTAAGCCATTAAAAATTAAAAATACAAACACTAATATAAAAGTAGTTTTTGATAAAGAAATTTTAGGTTTAGAGAAAAATATAGATTTAGAATATATTTTACTTGCAAAGAACGAATTTGTATTTCAAAATGCAAATATAATCAATAAAAACATAGAATTACTTTTTTCTCAAAGTATTTCGCAAGATCAAAATTTAAAAGAGTTGATTTTTATTACACCCAAAGTAGATTTTAAAGCATTGGTATTTGGGAATAAAATCAAGCTCATAGGAAATTTTACTCCAAATAAAACTTATAAAATTCAACTTGCTCAAGGGATTAAAAGCGCTGATGGAATTAGTACAAAAGAAAGCTATAAAACTCAAGTGAGCTTAAAAGACTATGAGCCTGCTATAAGTTTTACAAATCAAGGGGTATTTTTATCTAGCAAAGCGAGTAAAAAAATAGCTTTTAAAAGTTTAAATATTAAAAAGATCCATTTAGAAGTTCATCAGGTATTTTCAAATAATTTAAGTGAATATTTAAGATATAAAAATCTTCAAGGTGCTAAAAATTTAAGTGATTATGATAGTGATATTTTTTCAGAGAGTGATTATACTAGTGAAGTAGTATTAAAAAAAGACTTTGATATTAAAAATGTTAAAAATCAATGGCAAGAAAATGAGATAGCTTTAGATGGTTTAAAAGATTTAAGTGGTGTGTTTATAGTTAAGCTTTATTTTAAAGAAGAAGATATTGATTATGTTTTTGATGAGGGTATGGAGAGTTGGAAAAAGCAAAGATTTTTCGATCAAAAAGCAAAGATTAGTAAAAATTTGATTTTCTCAGATATAGCTTTAATTGCTCAAAATTTAAATAAAAAACTTTTTGTCGATGTGAGAGATTTTACCACGCAAAAGGCTTTGGGTGGGGTTAGGGTTGATATAATTAGCAAAAGCAATCAAATTTTAGCTTCTAAGACAAGCGATGATAATGGTTTGGCTGTTTTTGATGATATTGATGAGTCAAGAGCTTTATTTATCATTGCTTCAAAAGATAAGCAAGCTTCTATTTTACGCTTAAGTTCGCCTTTATTATATGATGGTTTTGATGTAGATGGTTTAGAGCAAAATTCTCAAAACAAAGTGTTTATTTACACAGAAAGAGGGGTTTATAGACCAGGTGATGATATACATTTAACTATGGTTGCAAGAAATGATAAAGGAGCTGTTAATCACCCTATATTTTTGAGTTTTTTTGATCCACGCAATAAAAAGTTTTTAGATAAAATTAAACTTGATCCTTTGAGTAATGGAACTTTTTATAAAAAGATTTCACTTGATCAACAAGCTTTAAGTGGAGTGTATTTAGCTAGAGTAGAATTTGCAAATGCTATTTTTGATAAAGAAATTTTAGTGCAAAATATAGTGTCAAATCGTATAAAAGTATCTATACAAGCTCCAAAAAGTATAAAAGAAAATGAAAAATTAGATTTTAATATTAGCTCAAAATATCTTTTTGGAACACCAGCAAGTAATTTACAATATCAAGCTGATTTATTTGTAAGTAAAAAAGAATATAAAAATTCAAAATATCCAGAATATATTTTTTCAAATCCTAGTGTTTTAGTGCAAAAATATCAAGATAATTTAAAAGGCATTTTAGATGAAAGTGGCTTTGTAAAGCAAGAATTTGCTTTAAAAGATTTTTTTAAAAATACTCCATATAATCTTGAAGCTAACATAAGGGCTAGGGTTTTTGAAAAAGGTTCAAGATCGGTTGAAGCGCTTGTGAATTCACAAGTGATATTGCATGAGTATTTTGTGGGTATTAAGCGTTTAAAAAATCACTATTTAAGCTCGGGTTCTACAATTAATTTTGAAGCTATTGTGAGTGATTTAGATGAGAATTTGATAGCAAATAGGGAGATTAAATATACTATTTATGCAAATGATTATTCTTGGTGGTGGGATTATGATAATTATGATGATTTTTTAAAATCACTCAAAAAAGATAAAAACACACAAATCATTACCCAAGGAACTATTTTAAGTAAGGATAAACCGGTTAAAATAGAATTTGATCCCAAAGAATACCATGGTGAAATGTTTATAGAGCTTGAAGATACACAAAGTAAAACAAGCACAGGAGAGTTTTTTTATATTAGTAGTTTTGGTGCGCCAAGTAATGCTGATATAGTGAGTTCTTTAAAAATAAAAAGCGATAAAAAAGAATACAAACCAAACGAAACAGCTTTTATTGAATTTGAAAGTGTTAAGGGTGCAAAAGCCATCGTTACTTTAAATGATAATGTAAAGGTTTTAAAACGCTTTGTGATAGATACGCATGAAGATATTACAAAGGTTGAAATTCCTATTCTTAAAGAATATAAGCCAAATGTGTATGTGAGTGTGATTTTGCTTCAAGATTATAATCAATACACTAACGATAGAGCCTTAAGACTTTTTGGTGTAGTGCCTTTGAATGTAGTAGATGAACAAAGTAAAATCGAGCTTGATTTAAAAGTACCGGATAAAATCATGCCAAAACAAGATTTTGAAGTAGAAATTCAAAGTAAAAACAAGCAAAGTTATACTTATACCATAGCTATTGTAGATGAGGGTTTGCTTGATGTGAATGCTTTTAAAACTCCAGATATTTGGGGATATTTTTATCAAAAAATTCGCTTTAACATGAGCATATATGATACCTATGATAAAATCATTGCTAAAAATATTTCTAATGCTTCCAAGGTATTAACTACAGGTGGTGATGTTTTCTTAGAAAGTAGGGCAAATAAAAGTAAAAACGATGAAAAAGCAAGACGATTTAAACCTGTTGTGTTGTTTCAAGAGCCAGTACAAAGTGATGAAAATGGTTATGCAAAATTAAAATTTAATATGCCTTCGTATCTAGGTTCGGTTAGAGTTATGGTAGTGGCGAACAACTTAGCAGGTTTTGGCAGTGCTTCTAAAGATATCCAAGTTAGCGCACCTGCTGTAATGCTTGAAACTTTGCCAAGGGTTTTAAGACTTGATGATGAGTTTAAGCTTTTGGTGCAGGTATTTAAAGTAGATGATGATGTAAAAAATGCAAAACTTAAACTAAAAACAAAAAATTCACTCATAAATTTTGAAAAAGATGAAATTTTAATTGATTTTGGTAATGAAAAAACAAAAGATATTTATATTAACACAAGAGTAAATTCAAGCAAGCTTGGGGTGGAAGAAATAGAGTTAAGTTTAAATGCAAAAGATTACACCTATACTCAAAATACTCAAATTGACATAAAAGCACTAAATACGATTACTTATGAGGGAAAATCTTTTAAAATTCCTGCAAATACTTTTATGGAGTTTAAAATCACACAAGATTATATCAACCCAGTGGCGTTTTTAAGTGTGAGTTCTAAGCCTATTTTAAATATAAATCATAGATTAAAATACTTGCAAAATTATCCTTATGGATGTATAGAGCAAAGTACTTCAGCAGTTTTACCGCAACTCTTTTTACAAAAACTTGATCAAGGAGCAAATGAACAAAAAAATATTAACAATATCAATGCATTGTTAAGTAAATACGCAAATTTTCAAACTTCCAATGGTGGTTTTGCTTATTGGCAAGGACTTAAAGATTCTGATGCATGGGGAAGTAATTATGCAGGTATGTTTATGATTTTAGCCAAAGAAAGAGGCTATTATGTGAGCGAGGGAATGTTTAAAGCATGGCTTGATTATCAAAAACGCTATGTTTTAAAAGCTCAAACAAATAAAGAAATTAGAATAAATTCTTTATATCTTTTAGCTTTAGCCAAAGAGCCAAATTTAAGCATAATGAATGCTATTTATGAAGATAGTACTTATTTGCAAAGCTTAAACAATGTAAGTCTTTGGCAACTTAGTGCAGCTTATAAATTAGCAGGTTTTGATGAGGTAGCTTTAAATATAGCTAAAAATTTAAGTACAAAGCCTGATGAAAAAGCTAATTATACTCATACTTATGGATCTTTTCTAAGAGATGAAGCTATTATTGCAAATGCGTATAAAATAATTTATGGTAAAAATAATGATGAATTATTAGATGATATTAAAAAAACTTTAGAAAGTCAAGCTTGGCTTAGCACTCAAAGCACAGGCTATGCTTTATATGCTTTGGCAAATAGCTTTAGTGATGAAAATCCTAAAACTATCAATGCAAGTGTAAAAATTAATGGTGAGAGTAAAAAGCTCAATGCAAGTTTTTCTAAATTTGAGTTTAATCAAGGCAGCGCTTTGATAGAAGCTAAAGAAGATACTTATGTGCATTTTGGAGTAGAGGGAATTAAAAAAGGCATTGTCGAACCTTTTGCGCAGCGTATGTATATAGAAAGAAGTTTTTATGATGAAAATGGAAATGAAATAGATGAAAGTGCTATAAAAAGCTCTCAAATTTTTTATATGAAATTAAAAATATCAAATAAAAATTATCCGGGCACTTCTAATATAGCTTTAACTCAAATTTTACCAAGTGGATGGGAGATAGTACATGATCTTTTAGATGATGAAACTCCTAATTTTGTGAAAAATTCTTATTATGATTTTGTAGATATAAGAGATGATAAAATCATGTATTTCTTTCCTTTATACTCTGATGAGTCAAGAGAATTTTTTGTGAAATTAAGTGCTGTTACTCCAGGTGTTTATACTTTGAGTGGAGCTTATGCTGAAGCAATGTATGATAATGCTTATAGAGCTTTAAGTGAGAGTAAAAGAGTCAAAGTAGTGCAGTGAAAATCAAAATAAGCCTTGCAATATGCTTTTTAAGTCTATGTCTTTACATAGGCTTAATTTATTTTAGCTTTGATAGTAAGGATTTATTTAAATGCACTTATAGTAAGGTTTTGTTTGATAAAAATAAAGAAATTCTTAGTGTATTTTTAGATTCTAACGAACAATGGCATTTAGAGAGTGAGTTTATACCGCAAAAATTAAAAAGCGCAGTTCTTTTATATGAAGACAAAAATTTTTATTCTCATTATGGAGTAGATTTTTTAGCGATTATAAGAGCTTTTAAAAATAATCTTTTTTCAAGTAAAAGAAGTGGTGCAAGTACAATTTCTATGCAAACAATCAAACTTCTAGAGCAAAACAAACGCACATATTTTAATAAATTTAATGAAATCATCAAAGCTTTTGCTTTAGAAAGCGTTTATGATAAGGAAGAAATTTTAAGACTTTATTTAAATAATGCTCCTTATGGAGGAAATTTAGTAGGTGTTGCAAGTGCTGGTTTATTTTATTTTGAAAAAGATTTAAAAGATCTTACTTGGAGTGAAGCAGCCTTGCTTGCTGTGCTTCCTAATAATCCAGGTTTAATTAATCTTGAAAAAAACAAAGATAGACTTTTAAAAAAACGCAATGCTTTGCTTGATAGGCTTTTTGAAAAGGGATATTTTTCTAAAGATATTTTAACTCTTGCAAAGGCTGAAAAACTTCCTAGCTTTAAAACAAGGAAAAACTTGGCTCCACATTTAGCGCGTAGGCTTTTAGCAGATAAAGAACAAATCGTTTCTAGTATAGATAAAAAAATTCAAATTAAATTTGAAGAAAAAGCTAAAGAATATTCTTATAAACTACAACAAAAAGGCATAAAAAATCTAGCTATATTGTTAGCAGATACCAAAACAAATAAAGTTTTAGCTTATGTAGGCTCTAATGATTTTTATGATTTTGCAAGTTTTGGTCAAGTTGATGGGGTGATAGCAAAGCGTAGTGTGGGCTCAACCTTAAAACCTTTGCTTTTTGCTTTTGCCATAGATGAGGGACTTATAGTGCCTGAATCTTTAATGCTTGATGTACCTACATTTTTTTCTAACTTTGCTCCACAAAATGCAAATAAAAAATACCATGGTTTTATTAGCGCAAAAGAATCTTTGCAAAAATCACTTAATGTTCCTTTTGTAAGCTTACTTGCAGAATATGGGTATGAGAAGTTTTTTTATAAGCTCAAAGATATTTTAGATTTTGAAGATGAAAATTTTAAAAAATACGGACTTTCTTTGATTTTGGGCACAAAAGAATTTAGTTTAGAAGATATGGTAAAAATCTATCTAGGACTTGGAAATTATGGAAATTTTAAAGAGCTTTTATATGAAGAAAATGCATTTACTAAAGAAAATAAAAAGCTTATTAGCGATGGAGCAAGCTTTTTAACCTTACAAACTTTAAAGGATTTAGATAGAGCAGGTTTAAGACAATATGATTTTAATACTATTATTTCTTGGAAAACAGGCACAAGTTATGGTAGAAAAGATGCCTGGGCTATAGGAACTTCTCCAAAATACACTTTAGGAGTGTGGGTTGGAAATTTTAATGGCGAGGCAAATGCAAATTTATATGGTGTAAGCATAGCAGGGGAATTGTTTTTTGAACTTTTAGCCTTACTTGAGAGAGTTAATTTAGAATTTGAAAAGCCTAATGATTTAGTTTCTATCAAAATTGAAAATCAAACAGGATATAGATATGATTATAAATTTGACTTTAAAGAAGTGCTTTACCCGCAAAGTGCAAATGTCTTAAGAACTTCACCATTTTTAAAAGAAGTTTTTATGTATAAAAATAAAGAAGTTGATTCTTTAGATGAAAATTTCATCCATGCAAAGAAAAAGATTATATTAAATTTACCTTCCAATGCACAAGCATTTTTTGCAAAAGAAAAGCAAAATTTACAAAGCTCTAATCAAAATTTAAAAATCATATATCCACTAAATAATCTTAATATCATTTTGCCAAAAGATTTAAAAAGTAAGCAAAAATTGTTAATTAAACTTATAAACCCTAAAAAAGAAAAACTTTTTTGGTATTTAAATCAAGAATTGATTTTTGAAGGAAAAGAAGAAAGTTTATCTTTGGATTTAAAAAAAGGTAAATATGTTATTAATGTTATTAGTGAAAATGGCTCTAATGATTTTATAAAATTTAATATATTTTAATATTATAAAAATATTTTTAAACTTTAATATCTATAATTTTTGGAGTGATATTTTGAGAAAGAAATTGGTTAAATTCTCCCACATCATCATTAAATTTCATACCAAAAAGAATTTCTAATTCTTCTCTTGTGCTAAATTTATTTTTTAAAAGTTTTTTTATAAGTTCATTTTTTGTATTATCATCTTTGTAGGTTTCTTTATTTTTGCTTTTACCTTGTATAGGTTTGAAAGATTTTTCTTTGTCTTTTTCTAAAGTTTCCTGAGGTTCATTGTTCTTTTTACTAAAATCAACAAAGTATGTATTTTGAAGCTCAAGGTATTTTTCTTTAAACTCATCTATGCTTTTACTTGTGTGAAAAATTTTAACATAAGCTTCATCATAATCTATTCCATTTACGCTCAGCCAACTAGGTGATTTGGCATTTTCATTCATCCATTTAAATAAATCTTCAACTTCTGATTTTGATAATTCATTTTTTCTAAGCTTATCTTCTATTGAACCCTCGATTAATCCTATTTTATCGCTAAATTTTTTAGAATTTTTATATAATTTTATTAAATCATTACCTAGTTTTTCTCTTTGTTTTTTTGTAAGTTCAGGATTTGCATTTTTTATACTTTCATTTTTTATTTTATTAAGTGTTTCTGATGGATTTTTTCCAAAATATTTATTAAAAGAGCTTAATGGAAATATTATCATATTCTAGATCCTTTGAGAGTATTTTTGCATTTGTTTGCCATTATTATAACAATAGTGATTTTATAAATATTAGTCAATTTTAACGAGTAAAATTAATCCTTGCTGAACTAAATTCAAGTTTAATATTATAAAACATTTTTTACTTGATTATATTTTAAGTCGAAATTTTTTAATTCCTACTAAATTTATAAAAACTTTCAAATTTTCTTTGTAAAAACTACTCAATTCTTTAGCTTTAACTTGATAATTTTTATTGTTTATAAAATATTTAATATTTTAATAAATTTTAATTTTTATTTAATGAAAAGTTTTTATAATTATAAAAATTTATAATTTATTAACTAAAGGAGAAAAAATGCGTAATTGGAGTCTTGGTGCTAAAATAGTTGCAATAGCTATTATAACGGTTGTTTTAATCTTAAGTATTTTATCTTTTTTGATTATAAACAGATCCACAGCTATTTTAAATACACAAATAGAAAATACACTCACAGCTTCTGTGCATCGTTATGGAAATCAAGCTGAAGCGAGTATTAGGTCTTTATTCGTCAGTACTATTGGTACACAAAGAACTTTAAACAATCTTATTTCAGAAGGTGCTATAAACCCAAAAAGGATAGAAAATATCCTCGGAGAAGCCATTGACGCAAATGGAGATATAGCTTATGGTTATTATTATTTAAAAGACGGAACTGCATATAAAAATTTGGGTGTTGATGTAAAATATTTTTCAAATAATAATGAATTTATGGTGTTAATGAGAGATGTAGACATTAACAATGCTGGCGGTATGCAAACTTTAGCAGCAAGTGAAGAGATTGCTAAAACGAATGCTATAAAAAATTTGATGGGGGGGGGTAAGTTATATTTTGGAGAACCAAGATGGTATAACATACATGGAAATAAATTTCTAGGTGTTCATGTAGCTGCGCCTATTGCAGATAAAAAAGGAAAGGCTATAGGTGTTGTTGGTATGCTTTTTGACCTTAAACCTACGGCTGATTTTTTAAATGATTCTTCAAGATCTATTTATCAAGGAGCAAGAAGGATTTTAATAGCAAGTAATGGTGTTATAGCTACACATCCAAATGCTGAATTTGTTACAAAAAAGATTACAGAGGTTAATAAAAATACAGCTCATATAATAGAAGCACAAAAAACTATCCATGCAGGAGCTATTGATTATAAAGCAGATGATGGTAGTGAATATCATGGTGCTATAAGAGTATTTGAAATATGGCCAAATACAGGAATTTATTGGGCTATGTTGGCTATTGTCCCAAATGAATCTGTATATGCTTCTATTGTGGATTTAAGAAATATTATTTTGATTAATTCTATTATAGCAATAATTGTTATAGTAGTTGTGATTGGTACTTCGGTAAAAAGAATAGTTTCTATAAGAGTGCAAAGACTTCAAGATCATTTAATGAAATTTTTTAGATACTTAAATCATGAGCTTCCAACCGTTGAGGTTTTAATTCCTAGATATAATGATGAACTTGGAAAAATGGCATTAATGATTAATGATAATGTTCAATATATACATACTTGTTTAGAAAAAGATGACATAACTGTGCAAAATATCTTAGAAGTATCTTGTGATATAGAAAAAGGACATTTTACTCAAAGAATAAAAGCAAATCCTGTTAATCCAAAACTTGTGGAATTAAAAGAAGTATTAAATAAAATGCTTGATGATATGCAAATGAAAATTGGTAAAGATTTAAATGAAATAGAAAGAGTTTTTAAAAGTTTTAAAAATCTTGATTTTTCAGATAAGCTTGAGTATGCTGATGGTGAGATAGAAAAATCGCTTAATGCAGTCGGAGAAGAAATAAGAAAAATGCTTCAAGCTTCATTAAAACAAGGGGAAATGCTTCAAACTAAAGCTGATGCTTTAAAAGAGAGTGTTTTAAAGCTTAATGATGGCGCACAAAAACAAGCTGATTCTTTACAAGAAAGCGCAGCTGCTGTTGAAGAAATGAGTGCTTCTATGAACGCAGTAGCAGCAAGAACTGAAGAGGTTATTAAACAAAGTAGCGATATTAAAGATGTAACTGATGTTATTAGAGATATTGCTGATCAAATTAACCTACTTGCATTAAATGCAGCTATTGAAGCAGCTCGTGCAGGAGAACATGGTCGTGGTTTTGCTGTTGTTGCTGATGAAGTTAGAAACTTAGCAGAAAGAACTCAAAAGTCTTTAGGTGAGATTGAAGCTAATACTAATATCTTAGTTCAATCTATTAATGAAATGGGTGAGAGTATTAAAGAGCAAGCTTTAGGAATTTCACAAATTAATCAATCTGTTTCAGTAATAGATGGTTTAACTAAAGAAAACTCACAAATTGCACATGCAACTAATTCTGTAGCAAATGAAGTTGATTCTATGTCGGCTGATATTGTAGCAGAAGTTAGAAGAAAGAAATTCTAAAAAAACTACCCTTTTTAAGGGTAGTTTAATTTATAAAATACTCTTGAATTTTATTTTTATCTTCAAAAGCCATACTTTGGAAAATTTTATCTTTAAAACCTATTTTGTATTTTGTATTATTTTGAGTTTTAGCATAAGTTAGTGCTATGCTTAGAGCAAGTTCAAGATCTTGTGGATTGATATTTTCATCTACCAAAGAATAAGCACCGATTAAATCAAAGAGTTTTAATTCTTCATATTTTTGAGTTTTTAATTCTTTTAAAAATTGATTTTCTAGCTCATTTCTACCTACTATCATTTTAGAGCCATTTGGAAGTCTTAAGTGGCGTCCATATTTTAAAAGTTGTGCATCATTAACTTGCATATTTTTATCAAATTTAATAAAATCTTTGATTTTATTTGAAAAACTCTCAAGTGTGAGTAAACATCCACCACCCGGACTTTCAAAATCTTCAAAACCAAATTTGGCAGCTAGTTCAAGTTGTCTTTTTCTACTTCTTCCGCTGATGTTTTCTAACTTTTCTCTATCAACCCAACCTTCACGCTCAGGTTTGGTTAAAGGTAAATTTTTAGCACACATTGGACGCAAGATTAAATCTTCTTCATCAAGTGCTAATTTTTTTACCTTAGCCATAGCATCATTTCTTTGACTCATAGGGCGTTGACCAACTACTTCTCCTGTGATGATAAAACTTGCGTTTTCATCTTTTAACATAGAAAGAGCGGTTTTAAACATAAAAGCATGACAATCTATACAAGGGTTAAAATGTTTTCCATATCCATATTGAGGGTTAAATAAAACTTCTTGCAAATATGCATTTCTTACATCTATCATTTCAAAACTAGCCCCTGCCATAGCAGCGCGTTTTGCCATGAGTTCGCTTTTATCGCTTGTGCCACCAAAGCCTATATTGATATTTAAAGCTTTTACCTCTATGCCTTGAGAGCTTATAAGTTTTATAGCAAGCATAGAATCAAGGCCACCACTAAAAAGTGCTAATGCTTTCATTTTTTCCTTTCGAAATTTTTGGCATATTGTAGTGAATATTTTTTAATTTTTATGTAAGTTTTTATTTAAAAAACTTCTTCTTCAAAGTTATAATGAATTGCTTTTTTATCTTTTATATTTTTTTGTAATCTACTTAAAAATAATTCTAAACTTTCCTCATCATCTAAAAATTGGACATTTTTTAAAACTTCCATTAAATGATTAAAAAAATTTTCATCATTTTGATAGTTTTTTTTGATTTTTTCTAAATTTTGATTGAGCAAATTATAAATTTGCTTTTTAAAGGCTTGTTTTAAATTTAAGTTTTTTAATTTGTTAAAATGAGCAAAATTAATTTTGCAAATAGCATATAAAAATTCTTCTAAATTACTTAAAATTTTAATATTTTCGATCTCATAAAGTTCTCTTATGCTAGGATCATTAAAGTCTTTTTGTTCTAAAATAGCCTTAGCAATATCTTGATGTAAGAAATATTCTTTTGTGCTTAAAAGTTTAAAAAGTCCTATGGCTTTTTGATTTTCATATAAAAATTTCAAAAGTTCCAACTCGCTTATGTTGTTGATTTTATTTTGTTTTGTAGGAGTAAAAAAATTTATATTTTTTCTAGTATTTTTAGAAAGTTTTATATCATTAATATTTACACCCAAAAGATTTGCTACTAAGGTAGTGTAGGAATTTGCTATTAAAGGTTCAAGGTTAAAAGTATATTTTTGCACCTCTTCTAAAGCCTTTTGCTTACTAAGTGCTGAGCTTAAATCAAAATTTGTGATCAAATTTCTTATATAAAATTCTCCAAGTTCTATACCTTTTTCTAAAATATTAAAAAGCAATTTTTCTTGATGAGTAGCCACTAGTTCAGCCGGATCTTTCCCGCCTTCTATTAAAACTACTTTTCCATCAATTTTTGCTAAACTTAGTAAATGTGCTGAACGCACGGCAGCATTAAGTCCTGCATTATCATTATCAAAGCATAAAATCACTCTTGCCTCTAATCTTTTTATCAAAGGTATGTGATTTTCACCTAAAGCTGTTCCTAAAACTGCTACAGCATTTTTAAATCCTGCCTTATGAAAGGCTATGGCGTCCATATAGCCTTCACAAATTATCATTTCTTTTTGTTTGTAAATGGCATCTTTTGCTAAATTGAGTGCATAAAAAACGCGTGATTTATCAAAAAGTTTGCTTTGAGGTGAATTAACATATTTTGCCATATTTGCTTCATCTAAAGTTCTACCACCAAAGCCTATGAGTAAATTTTTATGATCATAAATACTAAAAGTAATGCGGTTGATAAAACTTGCATAAGCACCATTTTCATTTTGTTTTATTGCGCCAACCTCTAAGGCTTCTTCTTGAGTGATTTGCTCATTTTGTAAAAGTCTTAGTGTTTCATTAGAACTTGGTGCAAAGCCTAGCTCAAAGGTTCTAATATCCTCATCATTTAAACCTCTTTTATAAAGATAAGTTAAAGCTTCTTTGTTTTTAGCTAAGTTTTGCTTATAAAAAGCATTAAGAGTAGGTAAGATGTGAGTGATAGATTTTTTATTGTCTTGTTTTTGTGAGGTGTAAGTAAGTGAAAAATTATTCCACGAAGCAACCTTTTCTACCGCTTCAACAAAATTTAATTTCTCATAATCCATTACAAATTTAAAAACATTGCCCCCAGCTTTACATGCAAAACAATGATAAAATCCTTTAATAGAATTAATATGCATGCTAGGATTTTTATCATCATGGAAAGGACAAACGCATACATAGCCTGAACCTTGTTTTTTTACTTCAACATAATGAGCTATAATATCAACAATATCTGTTTTTTGTAAAAGTTGTTCTATACTTGCTTGTTCTATCATATTTAAACCTTAAAGAAAATTATATAAGCATTTAGCTATAATTGTTATAAATTTGAAAGTTAAGTTGCAAGATTATGGATTTTTTCTTTGTAGAATACCGCGATCCTTTATTCGGTCTTATTGTTTTGACGGCTTTGATTTTTATCGTTGCTAGCTCACATTATATATGGCGGTTTTTTGCAAGCAAAGATCAAAAAAGCAAGCTTGATCGTTTTGTAAAAAAATTTGAAATCAATTCTACCCATCAGCAGATTTTAAAAAATGCCAATTTAAGTATAGAAAATTTAAATTTCCTAGCTCAAATTTTTACCAAAAGTGGTGAATTTGAAAAAGCTGTGGGAATTTATCTCATAGCTTTGCAAAAGACAAATGAGGCTAATCAAAAAGAATTTATCTTTTTTTCATTAGCACAAGTTTATCTAAAAGCAGGATTTTTAGAGCGTAGCGTAGAAGCTTTGTTAAATGCTTTAAAAATCAAAGCACGCAATAAAGAAAGCTTAAAACTTTTAAAAATTGTGTATTTAAAACTTAAAGATTATGATAAGGTTTTAGATGTTTTAGAATGTTTGTTTGAGCTTGGAGAAAATATATATGCAGAAAAAGCTTTGATAAAGGCTTTAAAAATTCAATCAAGTTCTAAAGAGCAAAAGCAAAAGATTAAAGAAATTTTAATTTTTAGCAAAGATAATGAGTATGTTTTAAGATTTTGTTTTTTACACTATAAAGATAAACTTACTCAAATGCCTAAATTTGAAAATGTTATTGATTTACTTAATGAATGTAAAAGCCCGCTTAATCTTGAAGATGAAAAATACCATGAGTTTTTTTATGCAAAAAATTTAAGTACAAAATCTATTCCTATAAAAAATCATAAACTAAAAATTTTAAAAATTTTAAATGATAATAAGCTAAGTGCTAATCTTAGCTTTACTTATGTGTGTAATAATTGCAAAAATCAAAGTCCTTTGTTTTTTTATCATTGTCCATTTTGTTATGAATTTGGAAAATGTGAGATTTATTATGAGGTAAAAGCTTGAAAAATATTGAAATTTATACAGACGGCTCGTGTTTAAATAACCCTGGTTTTGGAGGGTGGGCTTATGTTTTAACTTATAAAAATCATCAAAAAGAACAAAGCGGGGCATGTGAGAATACAACAAATAATCGTATGGAGTTAATGGCTATTATACAAGCTTTGAAAGCTTTAAAAGAGCCATGCGAGGTAAAATTATACACAGATTCAAATTTAATGGTGCAAAGTATTAATGAATGGCTTAAAGATTGGATAAAAAAAGATTTTAAAGGTAAAAAAAATATTGATCTTTGGAAAGAGTATTTAAATGTTGCTAAAGATCATAAAATAACTGCTTTTTGGATCAAAGCACATAATGGCCATGAATTAAATGAGCGTTGTGATGAACTAGCAAGAAATGCAGCCTTGAAACTCCAAGAAGAAAGGTTGATAAATGCTTAAAAAACTCCAAGAAAGATTAAGTTATCATTTTAAAAATGAGCAATTGCTCATCGAAGCTTTGACACATAAAAGCTATAAAAAGCCTTATAATAACGAAAGATTAGAGTTTTTGGGTGATGCTGTGATGGATTTAGTAGTAGGGGAGTTTTTGTTTTTTAAATTTCAAAAAGATTCAGAAGGAAACCTTTCTAAGCTTAGAGCAGCTTTGGTAAATGAAAAATCTTTTGCAACCTTAGCACAAAAACTTGATCTTGGAGCATGTATTTTTATGTCTATTGCAGAAGAAAATAATGATGGACGCAATAAACCTTCTATACTTTCTGATGCCTTTGAAGCTTTAATGGGAGCTTTGTATTTAGAAATAGGTTTTGAAAAAACTAAAAACATAGCATTAAATTTACTCAATGAAGTTTATCCGCATATTGATACACAAAGTTTATTTAAAGACTATAAAACAAGACTTCAAGAAATTACACAAGCAAATATGGCAGGCACACCCGAGTATGTAGTGATGAAAGCTTTTGGACCTGATCATAAAAAGCAATTTGAAATTGCAGTAAAAATTCAAGGTATAGAAGTAGCAAGATCTATAGCAGGTAGTAAAAAAGAAGCCCAACAACAATGTGCCAAAATAGCACTTGAAAAATTAGGAAAACTATGAATAGCTTTGGAAAAAGATTTAAATTTACAAGTTTTGGCGAATCTCATGGTCAAGTTATAGGTTGTGTGATAGATGGTATGCCAGCAGGGGTGAAGTTTGACTTTGATTTTTTGCAAGAAATGTTAGATAAAAGAAAACCAGGTCAAAATAAATTTAGCACTCCTAGAAAAGAAGAAGATAAAGCTCAAGTTTTAAGTGGGGTTTTTGAGGGTTATACAACAGGAACTCCTATAAGTGTATTGGTGTATAATGAAAATACACGCTCAAAAGATTATGAAAAAGATGTGTTTCGTCCTGCACATGCTGATTTTACTTATTATCACAAATACGGCATTAGAGATTATAGAGGTGGTGGAAGAGCTAGCGCTAGAGAAAGTGTAGCAAGAGTGGCAGCAGGGG
Organism: Campylobacter sp. IFREMER_LSEM_CL908; assembly: GCF_025771545.1. Lineage (NCBI taxonomy): Bacteria > Pseudomonadati > Campylobacterota > Epsilonproteobacteria > Campylobacterales > Campylobacteraceae > Campylobacter > Campylobacter sp. IFREMER_LSEM_CL908. The sequence goes on along the minus strand of NZ_JAKMQK010000008.1, from coordinate 22,670 downwards.
CGTTAGCTTGTATGCTTTTAAAAGAGTTTGATATAGAAATAATGAGTGGAGTTTTTGGGGTAGGAAGTATTGATAGCAAACTTAGTAATGATGAGTTCGATTTTAATTATGCTAAAAATAGTGAAATTTATGCTTTAGATAAAAATTTAGAGCAAAGTTTTAAAGATGAAATTTTAAAAGCTAAAAAAGCTAAAAACAGCATAGGCGCTAGAGTTTTTACTAGAGTGAAAAACCCTATCATAGGCTTAGGTGAGCCTTTGTATGATAAGCTTGATTCTAAACTTGCTCATGCAATTATGGGAGTCAATGCGGTTAAAGCTATAGAAATAGGAAGCGGTATTCAAAGTAGCTATATGTATGGAAGTCAAAATAATGATGAGCTAAAAGATGGGGTGTTTTTAAGCAATCATAGCGGAGGTATATTGGGTGGAATTTCTAATGGAAATTTTATCGATATAAAAACATATTTTAAACCAACTCCTTCTATATTTTTACCCCAACAAACACAAAATATTCAAGGAGAAAATATTATACACGAGTTACAAGGTAGACACGATCCTTGTGTGGGTATAAGAGGCAGTGTTGTAGTAAATGCTATGATAGCTATATGCATGGCCGATGCTTTACTTTTAAATGCAAGTTCAAATTTGCAAAATTTACAATGTATTTATGGAAAAAATAAATAAAAATTTAATACTTATTTTGATATGATGATAAAATATCTTTAAAAAGGGAGCAATATGAAAAAAAATATCGTATTTTTTGAAGTTAGAGGTGGTAGCGATAAAGGTGAAGATGGCCATAGAAAAGACACCATGCCTATGGTAAATGCTTTAAAAGAGCAAGGTTGGAACGCTGAGGTTATCTTTTTTGAAGTTGAAAAAAAAGACGAAATTTATGAATATGTAAAAAACAATGCTGATGCTTATGTTTCTAGAATTAACCCAGGAAATTTAAAAGAAGAAAATGAATACTTTGATATGTTAAGAAAACTTTGTGCAAATGGTGTTATAGGTATGCCTCATCCTGATGCGATGATAGGATATGGCGCTAAAGATGCACTTACTAAGCTTAATAAAACAGCTTTAGTGCCTGAAGATACTTATGCGTATTATGATATTAAAACTTTTAAAGAAAGTTTTGTAAAAACCTTAGCAAAAGGCGAGAGGGTTTTGAAGCAAAATCGTGGTTCAACAGGTGAGGGAATTTGGCGTGTGAGATTAATAGATGAACTGCCAGCAGGGACTACAAGTGTGCCATTAAATGCAAAAATCAAATGCACAGAAGCAAAAGACAATCATACAGAAGAAAGAGAGCTTGGTGAATTTATGGATTTTTGTGAGCAATACATTGTGGGTGATAATGGTATGCTTGTAGATATGACTTTTTTACCGCGTATTAAAGAAGGTGAAATTAGAATTTTAATGCTTTATCATACTCCAATTTATGTAGTGCATAAAAAGCCTGCAGAAGGTGCTGATGCATTCTCTGCTACACTCTTTTCAGGTGCAAAATATAGATATGATGAGCCAAAAGATTGGCAAGAATTGATAGATTGGTTTTTAGCAACCTTACCAGAAATTCGTTCAAAGCTTGGAAATTACGATATTCCTTTAATTTGGACTGCCGATTTTATCTTAGATACAGATGAAAATGGTAAAGATAAATATGTTTTAGGTGAGATTAACTGCTCTTGCGTAGGATTTACTTCTCCTGCTGAATTTGTTGAGCCTATTGCTAAAAAAGTAGCTCAAAATATCATTAATATCGTGAGTAAAAATTAACCCTTGTTTAACAAGGGTTTTAACTCATTATGCTTTTAACTATACTTTATATTATCGGAATTACTGTTGATGCAATGACGGGGGCTATTGCTGCAGGACGGCACAAAATGGATCTTTTTGGAGTGATATTTATAGCTTTGGTAACAGCTATTGGTGGAGGTTCTATTAGAGATATTTTACTTGATCATCATCCATTAACTTGGATTAAAACTCCTGAATATGTCATTTTGATTTGTGTTGCGGCTATGATTACAACAAAAATTGCTAAATATGTTATAAGACTTGAAAAACTTTTTTTAATTTTAGATGCTATAGGTTTGGTTGTTTTTAGTGTTTTAGGGGCACAAATTGCAATAGAAATGGGGTATGGTTTTATAGTGGCTGTGAGTTCAGCTGTGATTACAGGTGTATTTGGCGGGATATTAAGAGATATATTATGTGCTAGGATACCACTTGTATTTCAAAAAGAAATTTATGCAGGTGTGGCCATATTAACAGGAGCTTTGTATTATATATTACATATTTTAGGCATAGATGAATTATGGGTAATTCTTGCTTCATTGATTGTAGGAACTATAGCAAGACTTTTAGCGATATATTATGGTTTAAGTTTGCCTATATTTTCTTTTAAAGATGGAGAAAATAAAGAAAGCTAATTTTATTTTTTAGATTTTAAAATGCAAGTTTTGCTATTTATAATGTTTTTATAAAATCCCTGCGAGCTCTGCTAGTAAGCAATATTTATTTATATTTTATTTTAGAATATATATTTGATATATTAAATTTATATTAAGCTTAAATATTGAAACTATTGTTTATGCTATTTTTATTTAGGAGTTAAAAGAGTGGTGACCCATACGAGACTCGAACTCGTGTTACCGCCGTGAAAGGGCGATGTCCTAACCGCTAGACGAATGGGCCAAAACATTAAATAAGAAATGAAATTATATCTTATTTAATTTAAAAAAAGCTTAATTATTTAATAAAACGCAGGTAAAAATAGCCAAATACACCAGAAGTTAATGAGGCTAGTAAGATTGCAAAGTTATCTACAAAATTAAATATATCACTCACTTCATAAGCAAGAGCATCTATAAAAAAGCTCATGGTAAAACCTATACCTGTGAGTATGCAAACTCCATAGAGTTGTTTAAAATTTGCATCTTTTGGTAGTTTTGCAAGTTTGAATTTAATCGCCATATAGGCAAAGCCAAATACACCTAGTTGTTTTCCAACAAAAAGTCCCAAAAATATACCCATGCTTACACCACTAAAAAGCATATGAAATTCTATTTTAGAAAGATCAACTCCTGCGTTTGCAAAAGCAAAAAGTGGTAGTATTATAAAAGCTATCCAAAATTTTAAACCATGCTCAATTTCTTCTAATAAAGCATGATTGTTTTTTGTATATACAGGAATGAATAAAGCAGTAATAATACCTGCTAAAGTCGCATGTACTCCACTTTTTAATACGCTAAGCCAAAGCAGAGCACCAAGTATATAATAAAATGATTTTCTTTCATTACCTAAGCGATTAAGTAAAAACAAGCCAACAATGCAGCAAAAGGCAACAAAAAAAGCCAAAGTTGAAAGCTCACCTGTATAAAAAATAGCAATGATTAAAATAGCTCCTACATCATCAAAAATCGCCAAAGAAACTAAAAATATTTTTAAAGAGCTTGGTATGCGTTGTTTTAGCATTGCAAGTATAACTAGAGCAAATGCAGTGTCAGTTGCTGTTGGTATAGCCCAACCTTTTAAAACATAAGTATCATTAAAATTAATAGCACAAAATATCAAAGCAGGTACTACTATACCACCTATAGCAGCTATTAAGGGTAGAGTAATATTGCTAAGAGTTTTAAATTCTCCTTGAACAAATTCTTTTTTTAATTCAAGTCCTATTGCAAAGAAAAAAATTGCAATCAGTCCATCATTAATCCATAACAAAGAAGGTTTAAAAAGCTCCCAAGCTCCTATTTTTATACCCATTTCTACACTTAAAAAATTCATATAGTGTTGTCCATAAGGGCTATTTTTGAGTAATAAAGCAAAGATTGTTGCTATTAAAAGCAACAATCCTCCTAAAATTTCAAGAGATAAAAAGCTTTGGAGGTTTTTAAATTTCATTTTTTGAAACTATAAATGAGTTTTAAATAAACATAGCCAATCACAGCGCTTAACAAAGAGGCTATTAAAATAGCAAGCTTATCTGAATATGCAAAAATATCACTATTTTGATAAGCTAAGCCATCTATAAAAAAGCTCATGGTAAAACCTATACCTGTGAGTATGCAAACTCCATAGAGTTGTTTGAAATTAACATTTTGTGGAAGTTTTGCTAAGCCTAGTTTTATACTAATATATGAAAATAAAAAGACACCTATTTGTTTTCCTAAAAATAAACCTAAAATAATACCTAAGCTAACCGAAGAAAACATAAAGCTTGGATCCATATCTTTTAAATCAACACCTGCATTTGCAAAGGCAAAAATAGGTAAAATAAAATAACTTACCCAAGGTGCTAAATCATGTTCGATTTCTTTTAAAAAAGATTTTCCATTTTTTGTTTCAAGTGGTATAAACAAAGCAGTAATCACACCCGCTAAAGTTGCATGCACTCCACTTTTTAGCATGCTTATCCAAAATACTATAGCTATAATGATATAAAAGGATTTTTTAGTAACATGAAAATGATTTAATAAATAAAGTGCTAATATACATACCAAAGCAGCGATCATAGCAAATACTGAAAGCTCGCTTGTGTAAAATAAAGCAATCACAATAATCGCACCCAAATCATCAAAAATAGCCAAGGAAAGCAAGAATAATTTTAATGAAGTAGGTACTTTTTTACCTAAAAGCATTAAAATTCCTACTGCAAAAGCCACATCAGTTGCTGTTGGTATAGCCCAACCTTGCAAAGCAAAAGCATCTTTATAATTAAAAAATGCAAAAATCAATGCAGGTACTATCATACCACCAAGTGCAGCAAATACAGGTAAAGACATAGCTTTTATACTATTTAGTTGTCCTCTTGTTACTTCATATTTTAATTCAAGCCCTATTGCAAAGAAAAAAATCGCAATAAGTCCATCATTAATCCATAAAAGCAAAGGTTTGAAAATTTCTAAACTTCCTGCTTGAAACCCAAAAGGAATATTTAAAAAGTTGGTGTATTGATCTGTTAAAGAGCTGTTTTGTAAAATTAATGCAAGTAAAGTGAAAAATATTAGCAAAACACCCGGAAAAGTTTCGCTTTTAACAAAGGTTTGAAGTCTTTGCATATAAATAGCCTTTTTAAATTTTTAATTAATGCGTTATTTTAACATAAAAAGGCTTGAAATTTAAAAGTTTAAGCAGAAAAACTGCTTAAACAGGTATAACGCGTATATTTGGACTAAGTTCTTCTTGTAAGATATTTTCTATGGCATATAAAGTTGCGCCACTTCCGCTTGAGCAACCACTGCAAGCCCCAAGATAGCGTATATATACATCTATATTTTTACTTTCACTTTTTTGTATATCAATTACTTCCAAATCCCCACCATCTCCGTGTAGCATCGGACGCACATCGCTATCTAAAACAGCCTCTACTGCTTTTAATTGTTTAACCATGGTCATATCATCAAAAGCAATATCTGCTTTACTTTGATCTTTTAATCTCTCTCTTTCCATTTCAGCTCTAGTTTCAGCTAAAATATCTACAAGGTAATAATCTTTTTTCTCATGTCCTCCAGGTTTAACACAAGATTTACAAAAAGCTCCTGCTTTTGTAAATTGTGTGATTTCTTCTACTGTATGTAAATCATTTAGTTTAATTACCTCTTTGATAGTTCCAAGGCTTACCCTAGCACACTCACAAACTATAATTTGATCTTCAAAATCTTCAGGATTAACACCTTTATAATGCGCTGCCGCTTGTTTGATAACATCATAAGCCATAACCGAACAATGCATTTTTTGAGGTGGAACCGCAGGAGTTTGCGGATTATCTCTCATAGCAAATTCAACATCTAAATTTGTAATTTTAACAGCTTCATCCACGGTTTTACCTATGCAAAGATCAACCATAGTATCACTACTTGCTATTGCTGTTCCACAGCCAAAGCTTTTAAATTTAGCATCAATGATTTTATCTGTTTTTTCATCCACTAGCCAATAAAGTCTAACTGCATCACCACAGCTTTCAGCTCCAAAATCTGCAATAATAAGTTTTGCATTTGCTTTTTGTGCATCTTCTTGTGTAAATTCGCCCATATGTTGAGGGTTATTCATTCTATCTTGTACTTTTTGAGAATACTCATCCCAAATAGATCCGCCAATTAAATTATTTTTTGCCATTTTTTATCCTTTAAATATTTTCAGGCTTATACGCATAAGTACTTGAGATTGCTCTAAGTCTTTGCGTTGCTTTTTTTATCTGCTCTGCTGTATAATCAATTTCATCTTCTGTGTTAAATCTAGATAAAGAAAGTCTTAGGGCAGTATGAGCTAAATCATTTTCAGCACCAATTGCTTCCATGATAGGGTTGCTCTCAAGTGCTTCACTAGCGCAGGCTGATCCAGTGCTTGCTGCTATGCCATTTTTATTTAAATCCCAAAGCATAGCTTCACCTTCTACGCCTTTAATGCTTGCTAAAATTGTATTTGGAACTCTTCTTGATCTATCTCCAACTACGCTTGTATCAGGCATTGCTAAAATTAAATCTTCTAGTTTGTCTCTTAATCTTCTAATGTGTGAATTTTCAAAGTCAAGCATAGTATTTGCAATTCTTAAAGCTTCTGCCATTGCTATAATATATGGCACATTTAAAGTTCCACTTCTTCTGCCACCCATATGCTCACCACCATGTAAAAGTGGAGTTAGTTCTATATCTTTTTTAATATAAAGCCCACCAACTCCTTTTGGACCATGGAATTTATGTGCAGAAAATGAAGCAAAATCAACTCCAGCTTTTGCAAAATTAACTTTGATTTTCCCAACAGCTTGGGTTGCATCAGTATGGAATAACGCTCCGTATTCATGAGTAATTTGAGCCATTTCTTCTATAGGAAAAATCATACCAGTTTCATTATTTGCCCACATAATACTCACTAGGGCAGTTTTATCTGAAATAACTTCTTTTAAATCTTTTATGCTAGAAACACCCTCATAATCAACACCAAGTTCTATAACTTTTACCCCTAAAGATTTTAAAAACATAGCACTAGCAGCTACTGCGGGATGTTCCACGCTAGAAATAATTACTTCATTTCTATCGTTATTTAAAATTTTATCAAAATACACACCTTTTAACACCCAATTGATACTTTCTGTAGCACAGGAAGTGATAATAATATCATCTAAATCACTTGCTCCTACACCTATATAAAGTTTATCCATAGCTTCTTTTAAGGCAGGATGGGTTGCACTACCCCATTGATGAAGACTATTTGGGTTTCCAAAATGCTCTTTTAAAAAAGGCTTCATAAGCTCGTAAGCTTCTGGTGCAAGTTGTGTTGTTGCGTTGTTATCTAAATATACTTTCAAATTATACTCCTTTAATTAGGATAATTTTTATCTTTTTTGTTAATATACACTAAAATATTAAATTTAATATTAAATCAAGTAAGTTTTTAACTTGTGTAATAATTTACATTATTATTTTAGCACAAGTTAAGCCATAGCATTTAAATAAGAATGTAAAATTTTGTTAATACTAGCTTGTTTTTTTCTATTTTCTAAAAATTGAGTATCTAAAAGTTCTTTTTGAGTATTGATTTTTTCAAGATCAATATTAGGATTGTTTTGATTGAATTCTTCTTTTAAAACTTCAATTTCTTTACTAACTTGCTCGCTATAAAGACTATAAATAGAACTTGAATTGGCAAATTCTTTCATGTTAATGCTATGTTGATAGTTAATATATTGTTGAAAGAAAACTGAAAGCTTATCTTCTGAAGTGTTGTTTTTATCTACTCCATTGATATATAAATATAAATCAAAACTCATTTTTTCTTTGTTGTTTTCATTAATATAATCTTGCATACTCATTTGACCTCTCATGAGTTTTTGAAAATTTACACTAGAGGACATATCCAACTCAATAGGCGATAGAAAAAAATTAGCTTTATTGTGATTTTGTTCTTTTAAATCATGATAAATATAATTGAGCAGCAATCCACTTTTAGAAACCTCCCCTTGTTTATTTAAATAAGGTTTGATAACAGGATTACTAGCTGTATTTTCTATGCTTGCGTTAAACGCAAAATCACCTATTTTATTATCAAGCATTAAGGTGTTTAAATTTTTATTTGATTCTTTTGCATTTTGTAAATTTTTAGCATTTTCATAAACTTTTAAAATTTTACCCTCATAAGTATAACTATAACCTTGATTTAACTCTGAAATTTGAGCTTTACTTAAAAAATCATTGTCATTGTTTTGAAACTGTGGATTTATAGTTTTTAATGTGTTGTGATAAGTGTTTAAAAGTCTTGGTAAATCTATTTTGTTATAATTTAAATTCTCATCAAGCTTTATAAGTTGTTTTGAAATTTCTCTTATACTTTTTATATTAATATCATAATCAAGAGGCAAAGCAGCTGCTTTATTAAGATCTTTTTCAAAAAAACCTTGCTCATTGATTCTAAAACCAAATTCACTTGCATAAGTAATTTTATAGTCTAAATTAGAACCATTGATATCAAGTAAATCACTTTTAATATTAGTATTTTCTTTTTTTTCTTCTATGTGTCCAGTTTTTGCAAAAGGATAATTTGCAAAATTCTGATACGGATTAACATTAGAATTTACAAACATAACTCTTCTCTTCAAAAATATTGCTTAACTTTTAAAAAGCAAAAGCTATGCCAAAATTTTTGAATTGAAGAGAAAAATTTTAAGCGTAAATGTCAAGTAATCCTGAACTAGCAGTAGGAGTAGTAGTTGGAGCAGGGTTTGCATTTACGCCTTCAAGTACTTGCATTACTGCATTTTCATTAACTTCTATGGTTTTTTTCATCATAGTAGTTGCAATGTTAAGCATTAAGTTTGCTTGATTGTTTGTAACTTCGCCCATAACATACTCCTTTTGTTTGGATCAAAGGTATTATCGGCAAAGTTTGGTAAATATTAAGCTATATTATAAATTTTTGATAAGTAATGATTGTGGGTGTTTTCTTTTGCTTCAAGCATATCGATATAATTTTTAAATTCATCCATATCTTTAAAAAGATTTTTCATTGTAGTGCTAATTTCATTAGAAAAATTTTGAAGATTATTTTGGGCTTTTAAATATCTTTCGATTTGATAAATTCTCGCCACTTCTCTTTCATATTCATCTTGAGTCATTCTTTTTGCACTGAATTCTTCATTTAGAACTTTTTTATTATTAATAATAAAAGATTTTTTTTGATTATTGATTTTAAATTCGATTATAAAATCTTCTTTTGAAGCGATAATTTTTAAATATTTTAATTTTGCTTTATCTTCTAGTAAAACAAAACTTATGCATTCTAAAAACATATGTGTAAAAATTTCTCTTTCAAAAATATTTTGACAAATATCGGTATATTTTAAACCTAAGCTTTGTTGATGATCTAAAAATGCTATATTTGACATGATCTATCCTTTTTTCATGACTTTTTTATCAAAAAAAGCAAAAAATATTCCAACTATTATGTATCAATCATCTTAAGCATATTAATCGTATCTTCAAATTCAAAACTTTCTTCAGGATTTTGACTTAAAAATTGCTGCATAAAATCTTTTTTAGCAATAGCTTGATCGAGTTCTTTATCGGTGCCTTTTTGATAAGCACCAATACGCAATAGCACTTCATTTTCTTTAAGCAAAGAATTTAAACGCTTAAATTTTCTAGCAGCTAGCTTATGTTCATCACTAATAATATCCCCCATAACCCTTGAGGCTGAATTTTGTATATTTATAGGTGGATAAATTCCAAAGTCAGTGAGTTCGCGACTAAGCACTATATGCCCATCTAGGATAGATCTGCTTTGATCAGCTATTGGATCACTCATATCATCCCCATCAACCAACACGGTAAAAAAAGCTGTTATGGTGCCTTTACCTTCTTCCTTTCCTGTTCTTTCCATAAGCTGAGGTAAAAGACTTAAAACGCTTGGCGGATAACCTTTTGTTGTAGGTGGTTCACCTAGGGCAAGACCTATTTCTCTTTGAGCCATAGCAAAACGCGTTACGCTATCCATGATAAATAACACATCTTTACCTTGTTCTTTAAAATATTCAGCCACACTCATAGCACAAAATGCTCCGTATTTTCTCATCAGCGCGCTATCATCACTTGTTGCAACGATGATGACAGTATCATCAAGTTTACCACCAAGATTTTTTTGTATAAATTCAGGAATTTCTCTACCGCGCTCTCCTATTAAAGCTATAACTTTAATAGGAGCTTTGGAATTTTTCACTATCATACCCATAAGAGTTGATTTACCAACCCCACTTCCTGCAAAAATCCCAAGCTTTTGTCCTACCCCGCAAGTTAAAAGTGCATCTATTGTTTTAACACCTACTGGAAAAACTTCTTCTATCAAACCTCGCTTCATTGCATCAATAGGTGCTCGCATAATAGGCATAAATTTACTTGCCTCAATAGGTCCTTTACCATCTTTTGGTCGCATAAAAGGATCGACTACTCTTCCTAAAAGTTCATCACTAACTCCTATTTGCATACCTGCATCGTTAATAAAAGCACGATCGCCTATTTTAAAACCTTCCACAAAACCAAAAGGACTCAAATAGCTTAAATTTTCATCTACTTCTACCACCATAGCCATAGCTTCTTTACTCTCATCTTCACTAGAAACTATTTTAATGATATCACCTATGCTAGTTTTTAAGCCATTTATTTCTATACTAGTACTTGAAATTTTAGTAATCTGACCAAAAACACTAGCAAGATTTTGTGAAGCAATTTTACTACGAAGTTTTTCTAAACCCATTAAAATCTAACCTGTTTTGCCGAGTTAATTAAAGTGAAAAATTCTTTTCTTGTTTTTTCACTTTTTAAAAAGCTACCTCTTAGTGCTGAAGTGCTAGTAGTAGAATTTGCTTTTTGCACCCCACGCATTTCAACACACATGTGTCTTGCTTCAATAACTACTCCAACACCTTTTGCACCTACATGTTCCATTAAAGATTCTGCGATTTGTTCTGTGAGTTGTTCTTGAATTTGCAAGCGTCTTGCAAAAACTTCCACAAGGCGTGGAATTTTACTAAGACCTACGACTTTTTTATCCGGTATATATGCAACATGTACGCGCCCAAAAAAAGGTAAAAGATGATGTTCACAAAGACTATAAAATTCTATATCTCTTACTAAAACCATTTCATTGTTTGAGCTTTCAAATAAGGCATCATTTAGTATTTGTTTTGGATCTTGTTTATAACCACTATTTAAAAATTCAAAAGCTTTAAAAACTCTTGTAGGAGTTTTTAAAAGTCCTTCTCTTTGCGGATTTTCCCCGATAATTTCTAACATATTTTTTACTGATTGTTCAAATTTTTCTTGCATTTTTTCTCCATCAAAAATTAAAATTTTAACATATTTTTATTTTTATATAAAGTGATAAGGAAAATTTTGGTATATTATCAAGAAATTTTATTTAAAAAGGGAAAATATTATGGAAGTTACAGCAAAACTAATTGATTTTGCAAATGCAAATGCTACTGTGAAAATTGCTCAAGGAGCTATTAAAGCAGAAGTTGAAAAATTAGCTAAAAAAGCATCTAAAACTATGAAAATGGATGGTTTTAGAGCAGGAAAAGTTCCTGTTGCTGCTATACTTAAAAGATATGAAAAAGAGCTTACAAGAGATGCGGAGCAAGATCTTTTAAGAAATGCTGTAGATGGTGCTTTAAAAGAAGTTAAAAAAGAGGCTAAAGATTTAGTAGGTGAGCCATATTTTGAAAAATTTGATAGAAAAGATGGCGATATTGAAGCTCAAATGGTATTATCTTTTAAGCCAGAAGTAAAATTAGATGGATATGAAGAACTAATTCCAACTTATAATACACCAAAAGTAACTCAAAAAGAAATTGATGCAAAAAAAGAAGAATTATTAAAAAGATTTGCTACTCCTGAAGCGATTAAAGAGGCAAGAGCTTTAAAAGAAGGCGATTTTGCTAAATTTGATTTTGAGGGTTTTGTTGATGGTAAAGCTTTTGATGGCGGAAAAGCTCAAAATTATGTTTTAGAGATTGGTTCAAAACAATTTATACCAGGATTTGAAGAAGGTATGATTGGTTTAAAAGCAGGTGAGGAAAAAGATATTAATGTAACTTTTCCAAAAGAATATGGTGCAGCACATTTAGCAGGAAAAGATGTGGTATTTAAAGTAAAAATTCATGAAATTCAAGAACTTAAATTACCTGAATTAAATGAAGAGCTTTTAAAAAACTTACTTCCTGAAGAAAAAGAGCCAAGTGTTGAAAAATTAGACGCAAAATTAAAAGAACAACTAAAAAATGAAAAAATCTTTAAACTTATTAATGATGAGCTTAAAAATCAATTTGCAGAAGCTTTAGTAGCTAAGTTTGACTTTGTTTTGCCAAGAAATATAGTAGAGCAAGAAACAGATATGCAATTTAGAAGCTCTTTAAGAACTTTAAGCGAAGAGGAATTAAAAGAATTTAAAGATGAGGCTAAATATAAAGAAAAAAGAGAGAGCTTCAAAGAAGATGCGCAAAAAAGCGTAAAATTAACTTTCATTATAGACGAGCTAGCAAAACTTAGAAATGTTACAGTAAGCGATCAAGAATTAATCCAAGCAATTTATTTTGAAGCTTATAGATATGGTTTTAACCCACAAGAACATTTAGATAATTATAAAAAGCAAGGTGCATTACCTGCCATTAAAATGTCTTTAATTGAAGAAAAACTTTTTGCTGATATTTTTAAAAAAAATGATAAAAAGAAAACCGAAAAAGAAAGTGAAAAATAATGAGTTCATATATACCCTATGTAGTTGAAAAAACAAGCAGAGGCGAAAGAAGTTATGACATATACTCAAGACTTTTAAAAGATAGGATTATCATGCTAAGTGGCGAGATCAATGATGATCTTGCTGCTTCTATCGTGGCACAGCTTTTGTTTTTAGAAGCTGAAGATCCTCAAAAAGATATTTATCTTTATATTAACTCACCAGGCGGGGTTGTGACAAGTGGATTTAGTATTTATGATACGATGAATTATATTAAAGCTGATGTAAGTACTATTTGTATTGGTCAAGCTGCTTCTATGGGTGCATTTTTGCTTAGTTGTGGTACTCCAGGGAAAAGATTTGCTCTGCCAAATTCAAGAATTATGATCCACCAACCACTAGGTGGTGCAAGAGGACAAGCAACAGATATAGAAATTCAGGCAAAAGAAATTCTAAGATTAAAAGCGATTTTAAATGATATTTTGGCAAAAAATACTAAGCAAAAACTTTCTAAAATAGAAAAAGATACCGATAGAGATTTTTTTATGAGTGCTACAGAGGCTAAGGAATATGGTTTAATAGATAAGGTTTTGGAAAAAAGTTTTAAATAAGGAAACAAAGCAATGCTAGATGATGATTTATTTGCTGATTTAAATTTAAATAGCGATCCAACTCCAGCCAAAGAAGCTCCAAAAATTCAAAAAATTAGTGGAGGCGAATTTGAGAAATTTGCGAAATCTATTTTAACTGAACTTGTAAAAGATAATGTGCCTCCAACTCCTACTAATTATGGGGTTTATTTTCAAAAAATGCTTGAAGAGCGTCCAGGAGCTTTTAAGAAAAAAGTTGGTGAGATTATGGAATTTGAGCAAAATGATGATGGTCTTAAGCGTGCAAATATAGAACAAGAAATAAAGAAAAGTTTTAATTCTACTTCGGCATTATTGCAATATATTGCCATGATTTATAGGCATCTTGAAACAGTTAAAGATATGCTAAAAAGGCGTAATTCAGAACTTGCTATTAGTACAGGAAATTTAGCTGTTTCTAATGTAATCCATGCCCTTGAAACAGACCTTTCAAGATTTTCTAGCATTTTGGATAAGTATTCAGATGAGATTAAAGAAAATTTTGATGAGGTTAGACAGACTTATAAACATATAGAAGAGCAGAGTGATTTTGACTCTAAATTTGGAGTTTTTAATAAAAAATATTTTTTAGAAAATTTGGAAAAAAGCATAGAGAGTAATGCTAAATATAATTATTATACCTCTTTGATATTCTTTAGAGTAAAAGAGGAAATTTTAGAGCAAACTTATACTCAAAAAGAGAAAAATGCCTTTTTAAAAAGTGTTTGTAAAATTTTTAGTAAAAATGTTTCTTCAAGTGATATAGTAGCACATTGTGGAAATAATATTTTTGCTATAATGATCTCTCATACTAATTTAGAAAAAGCACAAGAAATATGCAATAAAATTTTAGAATCCTTAGAAAATTCAAATTTTTTCTTAGCAGATAAAGAAATAGAGGCAGATGTGGAGGTTGCTATTAGTGCAGTTAATAGTGACAGCAAAGGTGAAGAATTAATAGAAAAATGCATTGAAGCTTTAAAAGACTCGGGAAAAAATTTAGAACCTTTTGTAATAGTGGAAAAAGAAAAATGATAAGAAAGATAATTACCTATCCTAATCCAAGATTATTTTTAGAATCAAAAAAAGTAGAAAATTTTGATAAAGATTTACATATACTTTTAGATGATATGTATGAAACAATGATAGCTAATAAAGGTGTAGGTTTGGCAGCTATCCAAGTTGATGTGCCAATTAGAGCTTTACTTGTAGATATTGGTGATGAAGAAGGTGAGCAAAAAGAAGACAAACAAACTCTTTTAGAAATCATCAATCCCATTATAACACCTTTAGATGATGAAAGAATTTCTTGTAATGAGGGTTGTTTAAGCATACCAGGCTTTTATGAAGATGTAATGCGTTATAAAAATATACAACTTGACTATCAAGATAGATTTGGAAAGCCACAAAGTTTGCAAGCACATGAGTTTTTAGCAGTGGCTATCCAACATGAAGTTGATCATCTTGATGGACATTTATTTATAGAAAAACTTTCTTTTTTAAAGCGTCAAAAATTTGATAAAGACTTTAAGAAAAAATCCAAAAAAAATAAATGAAAAAGCTAAAATGTGCAAGTTTTTCTACAGAACTTGATATCATCGATGTAGAATCAACTTTCACAAGAGGTTTGCCAGGCTTTAGCATAGTGGGTCTTGCAAACTCTACCATCAAAGAAAGCACTGAAAGAATTAAAGCAACTTTGTTAAGTCAGAATTTTAGCTTTCCAGCACAAAAAATTACTATCAACTTAAGTCCTTCGGATATTCCCAAAAATGGTTCTCATTTTGACTTAGCTATTGCAATTTTGATTTTATTTCAAAAAGAAATTTTAGATGATTTTTTTGTTTTTGGAGAACTTGGATTAGATGGGAGTATAAAAAGCACTGCTAGTTTATTTTCTATCTTGCTTTTTTTAAGTACAAAAATACAAAATGCTAAAGTAGTAGTACCAAAAGCCATAGCACAAAAAGCTTCAATGATACCTAATTTAACAATTTATGCTTTAGAAAATTTAGCCCAGGCTGTAGATTTTTTTAAAGAAAAAAAATATGAGAATTATCATATATGCAATGCTCATCCTTTATTTGAAAATGCTATAAAACTTAATGGGGAAAAATATATAAAAAACACTAGCTTTCCTTATAATTTTAAGGAAGTTAAAGGCCAAGAAAATGCTAAATTTGCTTGTATAATAGCAGCTTTAGGAATGCATAATATTTTATTTGAAGGTAGTCCAGGTAGCGGTAAAAGTATGTGTGCTAAAAGACTTTCTTTTATCATGCCACCGCAAAGCTTGAAAGAAATTTTAGCTCAAAACGCTTATAAGTCATTAAATTCTTTAGATGATGATTTTAGCGCTATTAGGGTTTTTAGAAGTCCTCATCATACAAGTACTAGGGCTAGTATTTTTGGTGGAGGAACTAAAAATGCCAAGATAGGAGAAATAGCACTTGCAAATGGAGGAGTTTTATTTTTTGATGAGTTTCCTCATTTTTCAAAACAAATCATAGAAAGTTTAAGGGAGCCATTAGAGGATTTTAAAATTCTTATTTCAAGAGTTAATACCAAAGTGATTTATGAAACTAAATTTTTATTTGCTTGTGCGCAAAATCCTTGTCCTTGTGGAAATTTATTTTCTAAAAATCAAAATTGTCGTTGTCAAGAAATAGAAATAAAAAAATATAAAAACAAAATTTCATCTCCAATTTTAGATAGGATTGATCTTTATGTAGCTATGGATGAAATTTCACATAAGGATAAAATGAGTTTAACATCAGAGCAAATGAGCGAGATGGTATTTAAAGGATTTTTATTTCAAAAACAAAGACAGCAAGAAGAGTTTAATGCTAAATTAAATGATGAGCAGATGAAACAATTTTGTATTTTAGACTCTTCTGCTAATGAAATTTTGCAAAAGGCTATAAATTCATATAATCTTTCTCAAAGAGGGGTAAATAAAACTATAAAAGTAGCAAGAACCATTGCAGATTTAGAGCAAAGTGAGTTGATTTTAAAAACTCATATTTTAAAAGCATTAAGTTTTAGAATGAGAAATATTTAGGAGCAAAAATGGAAAATAAAAGCATAGCAATTTTTATAGATGCGGAAAATATTCCTTCAAAATACGCAAAATCGATTTTTGGTATTGCTTCTGATTATGGAGAAATTGTTATAAAGCGAATTTATGGAGATTGGACTCAAAAAAATATACAAAATTGGAAAGAACAAATCGCACAATATTCTATCATTGCTATGCAACAATTTAATTTTTTAGCTAATAAAAATTCAAGTGATATGTATTTAATTACTGATATTATGAGTGTTTTTTATGAAAAAGATATTGATATTTTTGTTATTGTATCAAGTGATAGTGATTATACTAGCTTGATACAGAAGCTAAAAGAAAATAAAAAACAAGTTATAGGCATGGGTTTAAAGCAAGCTGTAAAATCTTATGTGAATTCCTTTAGTGAATTTTTTTATTTAGATCAAGATAAATCAAAAACAAAAGTCATAATTGAAAAAGAATATATCAAAGATTTAATCAATATCGCAGAGGCTTTGATAGAAGAAAAAGGTCGCGCAGAATATGCTCAAATTCGTACCAATATGAACAGAAAACATGCAAATTTTATTCCACAAAATTTCGGCTTTAAAAATTTTAAAGCTTTGATGAAAGAACTTTTACCAAAGATGAAACAATTTAAAGAAGCAAATGAGAAAAATATTTATTTCCTTGAAAAAGCAAAGGCTTAAAAATGGAAAATATCTTAATAGCTTTTTTGGCTGTTGTAATTTTAGCTTTTGTATGGGTGGTATTTAAAAGTCAGAAAGAAAAAGTAAAGTTAGAATTTTTAAATCAAAACAATATGACTTTGCAAAATCAACTTTCTAATTTAGAGTTTGAAAAAACTGCACTTATGGAAAAAAATTCCAAACTTTTAGATGAAAAAATATCGTATTTATCTAAAAATGAAGCTTTAGAGGCAAAATTAGCACAAAAAGAACAAACTCAACAAGAACTTTTAAATATGCATTTAAAAGAGCGTGCAAATTTAAAAGAAGAATACACTCAAACCTTAATAAAATTAGAAGAAAAATATAAACAAAGTTTGGCGGGATTAAAACAAGAGCTAGAGCAAAATTTCCAAAAACAAAATGCTAGTATTTTAAATCAAAACAAACTTATGCTCAATGAAGATACAAAAAAAATCTTAGAAGAAATTTTCTTGCCTGTGAAAAAAAGTGTTAAAGAATATAGTGAAAAACTCAGTCAAAATGAAGTTAGCATTAAAACACAAATTGATCATATGTTTAAATTTAGTCAAAATATGGGAGAAAATGCAGATAAGCTAGCTAAAATTTTAAAAGGAGATAAAAAAATTCGTGGTAATTTTGCAGAATTACAACTAAAATCAGTTTTAGAAAATAGTGGTTTAGTAGAGGGTGTGCAGTATAAATTGCAAGAGAGATTTCAAGATGAGGGTAAAACTTACATTCCTGATGCGGTTGTGTTTTTAGATAAACAAAAAAGTATAGTTATAGATGCAAAATTTTCTCTACCAAGTGATTTTAGTTTTGAAGATATTAGTAAAAATGCCTGTCTTGATTTGGCTTATAATCTAAAATCAAGGATTGATGAGTTAGCTAAAAAGCCTTATATGCAGTATGATAAACACACTTATGAGTTTGTTTTGCTTTTTATACCTTATCAAAATATTCTAGATTTGATTTTAAATGTAGATCTTGAAATTTATCAATACGCTTACAAAAAAAAGGTTTATTTAACTACACCAAACACTCTTTTTATGGCATTAAATACTATAAATATTTCATGGAAAAATATACAAAGTAATGAAAATATCTTAAAAGCTTTTGATGAACTGGGTAAATTTCATGATAAATTTGCAGGCGTTTTGGATGATTTTGAAAAAATCAAAGAAAATGTTAAAAGATTAAACACAAATGTAGATAATATGCAAACAAAGCTTACTCATGGAAGTGGAAATATCGCTTCAAGAGTGATAAAGCTTAAAGAGCTAGGCGCTAAAACTCAAAAATTTATAAAATGTGAGATGAGCGATGAAAGCAGTATTTAAAGATAATATTTCTTATGAAAAAAAACTTATTGAAAAAGGTTTGGATGAGTTTTTAATGATGGAAAATGCAGGCATAGAGCTTGCAAATTTGATTAAGAAAAAAAGTAAAAACATAAAAAATGCCAAAATTTTATTTTTGCTCGGTACTGGTGGAAATGGAGCTGATGGACTTGTGGCTATAAGGCATTTAAAAAAAGCTTTTGCTTTTGTTATGCCATATAAAAAAAATACAATGTTTATCAAGCAAGAGCAAATTTTAAAAAATATAGGTTTTAAATTTTTAAAAAAAGAACCTAAATTTAAAGATTTTGACATCATTGTTGATTGTGTTTTTGGGAGTGGTTTAAATAAAGCTTTAGATGAAAATTTGCAAAGAATTTTTAAAAAAATTGCTAAAAGTAAGGCTTTAAAAATAGCTTGTGATGTTCCTAGCGGGCTTGGACAAGAGCTATGTTTTAAGGCTGATTACACTCTTTGCATGGGAGTGATTAAAGAAATTTTATTAGAAGATTTTGCAAAAGAATTTGCAGGTAAAATTAAAATTGCGAATTTGGGTTTAAAACCTTATATGCAAAATACTTCAAGTTTTTTACTAGAAAAAAAAGATTTAAAACTTATTACAAAAAAGATTAACTCAAATAAAGGCGATTTTGGCCATATTTATATTTTTGCAAATAAAAGTGCAGGTACTCTAGCAGGACTTGGTGCTTTAGAATTTGGAGCAGGACTTGTATCTTTAGTGGCTAAAGAAAGTTTTTCACCTTTGATTATGCTAAAAGATGATATTGAAAGCAAAATAAATGCAGCTGCTATAGGTATGGGACTTGATGATTTAAGTATTTTAAAAGATGAAAGATTAAAAAACATTCCTTTAGTCTTAGACGCAAATTGCTTTCAAAGTGAAAATTTACTTTCATATCTTGCTAGAGAAGATGTTGTTTTAACCCCTCATCCTAAAGAATTTTGTATGCTTTTAAAACTTTGTTTTAATGAGGATATAAGCGTAGAAGAAATTCAAAACAAACGCTTTTTTTATGCAAGAAAGTTTAGTTCTAAATTTCAATGTGTTTTGGTATTAAAAGGAGCTAATCCTATTATTGCTCAAAAAGAAAAATTTTTTATAGTAAATTGTGGCAATGAAGCTTTAGCAAAAGGTGGAAGCGGGGATGTGCTAAGTGGTATGATAGCAGCTTTGCTTGGATCTAAATTTAATGCTTTAGAGGCTGCTAAAAATGCAGCATTAGCTCATGCTTTAGTAGCTAAAAATTATAAGAAAAACAAAATTAGTTTTGATGCTTTAAAATTGATAAAGGGGTTAAAATGCTTATAAAATTAGCAATTTTATTTAGTGGTAATGGAAGTAATTTGGAAAATATTTTAGCAAAATTACATAAAAAAACTTTTGGTAAAAATACCTTTGAAGTGGTTTTATGCGTGTGCAATAAAAAAGAAGCTTATGGTATACAAAGAGCTTTAAAATATAACCTTAATACTCAAATTATAGAGCATGAAAAATTTACTTCAAGAGAAGAATTTGATGCAGAATTAGTAAAAATTATAAAAGAAAGTCAAGCAGATCTGACCATCTTAGCAGGATTTATGCGAATTTTAAGTCCTATTTTCACTCAAAATATAAAAGCTGTTAATCTTCATCCTTCTTTGCTTCCTTTATTTAAAGGTGCTCATGCTATCAAAGAAAGTTATGAGAGCGATATGAAAGTTGCGGGTGTTAGCGTGCATTGGGTTAATGAAGAGCTTGATGGTGGTAAAATCATTGCTCAAAAGGCGTTTGAAAAAGCTAAACTAAGCTTTGAAGAATTTGAAGATAAAATTCATAAATTAGAGTATGAAATTTTACCTGCAACTATTGTTGAAATTTTTGAAAATGATTAATTTTTTATCATTATAATTACGCTTTTTATTTTAAGGAAGTTAAATGTTTGAGTGGATTTTTAGTGTGGATGCGTGGGTAGTGTTGCTTACGCTTACAGCTTTAGAGATTGTGCTAGGGATTGATAATATCATTTTCTTGGCTATTTTGGTTTCTAAATTACCACCAGAACATAGAGATAAGGGTAGAGTTTTAGGCCTTGCTTTTGCGATGATTACTAGAATTTTATTGTTATTGTCTTTGTTTTGGGTTATGAAACTTGTTACACCTTTATTTAGTATATTAGGCAATGAAATTTCAGGTAGGGATTTGGTGCTTTTGCTTGGAGGTTTGTTTTTGATAGTTAAATCTATCAAAGAAATCAAAGAAAGTATAACACATCAAGAGGAAAGTCAAAGTAATATAAAAATCAGCAATAAACTTTGGATTGTAGTTGCTGAAATAGCTGTGATAGATATAGTATTTTCTCTAGATAGTGTTATTACTGCTGTGGGTATTGCTCAAGATATAGAGATTATGATTATTGCTGTTATTATTGCAGTATTAGTAATGCTTTTTGCTTCTAAACCAATTGCAGATTTTGTAGAAAAATATCCAAGCATTAAAATTTTAGCTTTGGCATTTTTAGTAATGATAGGTTTTGTTTTAGTATGTGAAAGTTTTGATATTCATATAGATAAGGCCTATATTTATGTAGCTATGGCCTTTTCTTTGGTAGTTGAAATTTTAAACATCATTTCACAAAAAAAACAAACAAATAATTCTTAAAATATTTAGCATTTTTTATGCTAAATATTCTTATTTATCTTGACTTTTAATATTTTTTTATGTAGAATAACGCTTTATTTTTATATATCGGGGTGTAGCGCAGTCTGGTTAGCGCACTTGGTTTGGGACCAAGGGGCCGAAGGTTCGAATCCTTTCACCCCGACCATTTTTATAAATGGTGAGTGTAGCTCAGTCGGTTAGAGCATCAGATTGTGGTCCTGAGGGTCGTGGGTTCGATTCCCATCACTCACCCCATCAGCGCTCGTAGCTCAACTGGATAGAGCAACAGACTTCGGATCTGTAGGTTATGGGTTCGATTCCTATCGGGCGCACCATAGCCCATTGTTACTTTTATTTTTTTGCGCTCATAGCTCAGCTGGATAGAGCAACGGCCTTCTAAGCCGTAGGTCAGAGGTTCGAATCCTCTTGAGCGTACCACTTTTGCGGATGTGGTGAAATTGGCAGACACGCCAGACTTAGGATCTGGTGCAGCAATGCGTGAAGGTTCAAGTCCTTTCATCCGCACCACTAATTTAGATTTTACTCAAATATGAAAACCTATATATAATTTATTTTTAGTTGCACAATAATAATATTTTAATTAAAATATATTGCAAATATTAGGAAGATATCATGGTAAATATATATCAAGTTAAAATTATCGAAAATTTTTGCAAGGATAAATTTAAAAAAAGATACAAGGCTAAAGGATTTTTTTCATATCTTTTTGGCGCAAAATTTAGAAATTTATACCAATATAGAAGATCAAAATTATGCCAAAGGTACAATACTAATATATAAAATTTTTGATATATGTATTATATGTATAAAAGATGGAGTTTTCGTAGGTCAAGAGTATTGTCAATTTAAAAAAAGTGTGATAGATTATATAGTTGCATATACTGATGAAAATATGAATGATGGTAAAATATCGCAACTATTAAGAGGTAGTTTTACATTAAAAATAGATAAATCAAATTGTTATGATAATCCAGATATTAAAGTTGTGTTTTCAGAAAAAGGCTTTTTGTTTCAGGCTAAATTTAACAATTGTGAAAGTAAATTTAAAGATACAATGACTATGTTTGCACTTTCTTTGGCTTATCGTGAGAAAATGGAGTATTATTTGAATTTGACTTCAAGTATTATAGATAAAGAAAACTACCATGATGTTATTGATATTAAAAAAGATTTTTATGTTTTTAATTTGAAATATTTTTTTAGCAACCCAATACATTATAACTACCAACAAAAACACACAATATGGAAAATTGTATTTCATTATTATAATATTTTAGAGCAACATCAAGAATTAAAAATTCAAATAGAAAATCTTGTTGATATTTTGCATATTGAGCAAAATCAAGAAGAAGATAAAAAGGAAAAAATAAAAGAGAATAAAAGAAAAAAAATTGAAATGATTTTTTTTAATTATCGGTGCTTTTGTTACTTTAGCTTCGCTAGTTAGTGTATACAAAGATGCTATGGAATTACTTGGTTAAAGTTATAGTATCACTTGTTTTGTGTTTTACTAAAATTTAACTCTCTA